>DMTJ01000230.1 GCA_003477185.1 Lentisphaeria bacterium | reverse complement strand
CATTGCTTGGGCCAGCGACGAGTTTCATTTGGCGACGAATGATGCTGGTGACATTGTTGGCTACGGCCAAGATGGCTTCGCATACGTCAACATCGGTCTGGACGTTTCCGTTCCACTGACCTTTATCCCTGAAGAGCTTGGCTCCTGGGACGTCCATGGCGGCGTAAAGTACTGGCACACCGACGAAGACGTCATCCCCGGCAATCCGGAAGACAACTTCGTAACTGGAACCATCGGGATCGGCACCAGCTTCTAAGGTACCCCTACTTTAGAGCTAGTCTGGTTTCGGGAACTGGCCGTCGCTGCCTTTGCGTGGTGACGGCCTTTTTTTGCCCAAAAACTGCCATTTTAAGCCACTTCTGAGTCTTATGAGTGCCAAAGTCCAGCTTTTCCTGTGCATCCTGACCCTTGCTGGCTTTCTGTCGGTTCCTGGGACACGCGCTGCAGGCGGCCTCCCCGATACGGTTTGGGAGCAACTTGCTTCGGAAGACGATCATCAGATTCTCGCCGCGATTGGGGTGTTGATCAACAACCATGATGACGGCGTCTATCGCCTTCTTATCGGCCTGTACGAGAGCCGTCTCTATATCTACGAAGAGCGCAGCGAGCAGTCCGGACTAGTGATCGGCGGCGAGTCGGAAACCAACGATGACGGCGACGAGATGATTCCACTCGAGAGCGCCTATCCCAATGCCGTGTTATTGACGGACGACGCGGGTGCACCGCTTAGAATTGACAGCTTTGACCTGATCCCGGTGGAGACGAACCGAGAGATCCGAGCTGCTATCGAAGCCTATCGCATGCGCTTGGACCTGACCCATCAGGATCCCGCTGTGCGCATTCAGGCCAGCGAGTCACTTGCTCGTTCGGGCAAGCTTTCCGTCCTTCCCATCCTCCGAGAAGCGGGACAGATCGATAAAAATCAGGAAGTGCGCCGCGCGATCGAGCTGGCGATCCTGCGACTTCAGCTTCAATCTAAGGATTCCCTCGATCGGTTCATGGCTGCTGAGGGGCTGCAGGAGCACAACGCGATCGACCTGCTGCCAGCCATCGCTGTCCGTCTGAATCCTGAGAGTGAGCAGTATGAGCAGGATCAACGGGTCCGCGAGCGCATGAAGGAAGCGAGCATCTCACTCGGGAACTGGCGCCGAATCGCCGATATTTCCCAGATGGCATTTTTTGGCCTGAGTCTCGGATCAGTCCTGATTTTGATGGCCTTGGGGCTGGCGATCATCTACGGATTGCTTGGCGTGATCAACATGGCGCATGGTGAGTTCATGATGCTCGGCGCCTACACTGCCTATGTGGTCTACTTAATTTTCTCGCGGCTGCCTGTGGAGTACGCAGAGCTGTCCTTCTGGGCCGCATTTCCCCTCGCCTTTTGCCTTGCTGGCCTCATCGGTGTGTTGGTCGAGGCCCTTATTATCCGTCGCCTCTACGACCGGCCGTTGGAAAGCCTACTGGCAACTTGGGGACTCGGCCTGATCCTCATTCAAGGTGCCCGCGTCATCTTCGGCGACAACGTCAACCGGCCCGCCCCCGATTTCCTCACTGGCGGCCTTGAGATCCTGCCTGGCGTGGTCCTAGCCTATAATCGATTGTTCATTATTGCCCTCACGGTCTTCATGATCGTCGGCATGTTCGTGCTGCTTTATCGCACCAATCTTGGCCTGCGAATTCGCGCGGTGACGCAGAATCGCGCGATGAGTGCTTGCCTGGGCATTCGCACCCGCAACATCGACCGTACGGCCTTCTTTCTTGGGACCGGAATTGCTGGCGTGGCTGGCTGCGCCCTGACGCTTATTGGAAATATCGTCCCGAACATGGGCCAAAACTACATCGTAGACTCCTTTCTCGTGGTTGTGGCCGGAGGCGTTGGAAAGTTAATCGGCACAGTCGTCGCTGGCCTCGCAATCGGGCTTACCTCTAAAATAGCAGAGCCCGTAATGGGGGCCGTCTTCGCCAAGGTCTTCCTGCTTGGCCTGATCGTCCTGTTTCTGCAGGTGCGCCCCACCGGACTATTTCCAGCGAAAGGGAGGCATGCAGACCAATGAGTGCCCACAACCTTACCCACGATACGTCTCAGCGAACACGCGCCATCATCTGGGCGTGCCTCTTTTGCTTTCTTCTTATTGGCATGCCTGCACTGAATCTTGCTGGCATTGTTTCCGACTCGATGCTCTCCCAATGGGGGCGCTACTGCTGTTTCGCGATCGCTGCACTCGGCGTGGATCTCGTCTGGGGCTACACCGGCATGCTCTCCCTCTGTCAGGCATTCTTCTTCTGCCTTGGCGGCTATGCCATGGGAATGCATCTGATCCTGATGACCGGTAGCGAGGGTGCCTACGGCAGCGCCCTACCAGATTTCATGGTCTGGAACCAAGTAACCGAACTGCCATTTTTCTGGAAGCCGTTCTATCATCCGGCCCTCGCCATCATTCTTGGATTGACCGTTCCCGCGGTTTTTGCCGGCATCTTTGGCTACCTGGTGTTCCGCAGTCGGGTGCGTGGCGTCTATTTCGCCATCATCACCCAGGCTCTTGCGCTGGCCATGTGGCTCACTTTTAACCGAAATGAGATGATGCTGGGCGGGACCAACGGCCTGACTGATTTCAAGGAAATTTTTGGCTTCCGCCTATCTGGCGATCCCGAAGTCGTTGCGGCCACCGGGCGTTGGCTGTATCTGGCCACCGTGGTGATCCTAGGTGGCGCGTATATGCTTTGCCGCAAACTGGTTAATGGCAAGATGGGTAAGGTCATGATTGCGATCCGCGACAGCGAGCATCGTCTCCGCTTTACCGGATATCCCATCGTAAACTACAAAGTCTTTGCCTTTGTCGTGGCAGCTACGCTGGCCGGTCTGGGCGGTATGCTCTACGTCCCCCAGATGGGAATTATCACGCCTAGTAAGATGAGCGTGTCAGCATCAATCGAGCTGATCGTGCTCGTGGCCGTCGGTGGGCGCAGCTCCTTGCTCGGTGCGGTGATCGGGGCTCTTTTGGTGAAGGCATGCTACAGTGAGATGACCAGCAGAATCCCGGAGGCGTGGCCGTTCTTTCTGGGCGGTGCCTTTATCGTGATCGTCCTGTTTCTACCCAACGGACTCGTTGGCTTGCTGAGTCGCCAAAAGAAGGGGGAGAGCCCGGCATGAATCCCCTACTCTATGTCGAAGACTTATCCGTCAGCTTCGACGGTTTCAAGGCACTGGACCTCGGCAGCTTCGAGGTGGAGCAAGGCGAGCTGCGGGTCGTGATCGGCCCCAACGGCGCTGGGAAATCGACCTTAATGGACCTGATTTGTGGGAAGACAAAATCGACAACTGGCAGGATCGTGATGGATGGGAAGGACCTCACCACGATGACGGAGAAGCAGATCGTTGACCATGGTGTGGGGCGCAAGTTTCAGAATCCGAATGTGTTCGGCAGCCTGTCCGTGTATGACAACCTGGCTCTGGCGCACAAAGCTCGCAAGGGAGTCTTTGCCTCGCTCTTCAATTGCTATGGTACCGACGCCAAGAACTCCATCGACGGAATTCTTGAGCGCATTGGGCTTCAGGACGCGCAGACTCGGATTGCCGAGTATCTCTCTCATGGCCAGAAGCAATGGCTCGAGATCGGCATGGTGCTCGCACAGAAACCGCGACTGCTGCTAATCGATGAGCCAGCTGCGGGCATGTCAGACGAAGAAACAGAGCGCACCGGAGAGTTGCTCACCAGCCTTCAAGGCGACCACACCATCATCGTGATCGAGCATGACATGGGCTTTGTCCGCCAGATCGCCAAGACCGTATCGGTGCTGGTCGAAGGCAAGTTGCTCACCGAAGGGCCGATGGAAGAAGTGCAAAACGATAAGCGCGTCATCGAGTGCTATCTTGGCTCAGACTTTGAAGAGGAGGGCGCAGCATGAGCGACGTATTGGTCTGCGATAGACTCAACGCCGCGTACGGCGAATCCCACATTCTGAAAGACGTCTCGCTGCGCTTGCGCAAAGGAGAAGTCACCGCCGTCATGGGGCGCAACGGCGTCGGCAAGACCACCTTGCTGAAAACCATCATGGGGTTGGTGCCCGCCCGCTCAGGCACCATCAGTTTCGAAGGCGATCGCATCGAACAGTCAGCGACCGATGCCCGGGCCCGTCGCGGCATTGCCTACGTGCCGCAAGGCCGCGAAATTCTGCCGCGCATGTCCGTGTACGAGAATCTACAGCTTGGGCTCGAAGTCTTGCCTCGCGGACAGCGCAGTATCCCCGAGAGTATGGTCTACTCGCTATTTCCCATCCTCCACGAGATGCGCCATCGCATGGGCGGGAACCTCAGCGGCGGCCAGCAGCAACAGTTGTCCATTGCCCGCGCGCTCGTCGGAAATCCCTTTGTCCTGATGCTTGACGAGCCCACTGAGGGGATTCAGCCGAGCATCATCCAGGATATCGAAGGCGTCCTGCAGCAGCTCAAATCCGGCGGTCGCCTGGCGATCTTGCTGGTCGAGCAGTACCTAGCATTTGCCCAACGTCTGGCGGACTACTACTACATACTAGATCGCGGAGCCGTCGTTTTCGAAGGTGACCGCGAGAAACTGACCGACGACGTGATCCGTAAATATCTGACATTCTAGCGTAGCGACCGAGAGGTACCCCATGCATCTGACGCCCCGTGAAATCGAAAAACTCATGCTCCACCAGGCAGGCTTTCTGGCGCAGAAGCGGTACGCTCGCGGTCTGGCACTGAACTATGTCGAATCGATCGCCCTGATCTCGGCACAACTCCTGGAGTTCATCCGCGAGGGCCGCCGCGTCGCGGATCTCATGGACCTCGGTAAGCAATTTCTCGGCCTGGCCGATGTCATGCCCGGCGTTGCCGAGATGATCCACGAGGTCCAGGTGGAAGGCACCTTTCCCGATGGCACCAAGCTCGTCACTGTGCATCACCCCATCTGCCGCGAAGACGGCGATGAAAAGCTAGCCCTGCACGGCTCTGGTCTCACCCGCACCGCCCGGCCAGCTGCGAACTCCGCAACGCTGTCTCCGGGAGAAGCACTCGTGGCGGACGGTGAGATCACCCTCAACGAGGGCCGAGACACCAGCCTGCTCACCGTCACCAATCTGGGCGATCGCCCGGTGCAGGTTGGCTCCCACTACCCTTTCTTCGAGACTAATCCAGCCCTGTCCTTCCATCGCGAAGCGACCTACGGCAAGCGCCTGAACATTGCCGCCGGGACCGCAGTGCGCTTCGAGCCCGGTGAAGAAAAGGAAGTCGAGTTGGTAAAAATCGCCGGTGAGCAGATCGTCCACGGCGGAAACGCTCTGACTGATGGGCGAGCCGATGCTGCGAACTTCGCAGCGGCAATGAAACGCTGGGAAGCCCTATCACAGGAGGAGAACTAACCCATGGCTACGATGAAACGCTCCGCCTATGCCGACATGTTCGGTGTGACCACCGGTGACCGCCTGCGCCTGGCAGATACCAACCTTTACATCCAAGTCGAACGCGACTTCACCACCTACGGGGAAGAGTGCAAATTCGGCGGCGGAAAAGTCCTGCGCGATGGTATGGGCCAAGCCTCCGGAATCGATCCCGACCGAGCGCTGGACCTAGTCATCACCAACGCACTCGTGATCGACGCTACCGGCATTTATAAAGCAGACATTGGCGTCAAAAAACAGCGCATTGTCGGCATCGGCAAAGCTGGCAACCCGCATATGATGCCGAAGGTAGACGAGAACATGATTGTCGGCGTGACTACCGAAGTGATTGCTGGCGAGGGCCATATCCTTACTGCTGGCGGGCTGGACGTCCACGTCCACTTTATCTGCCCCCAGCAGATCGACGAAGCAATCTCGTCTGGGCTTACCACTATGCTGGGCGGCGGCACCGGGCCAGCCACCGGTACCAACGCCACCACCTGCACACCTGGCGCCACTCACATCGAGATGATGCTCCGTGCCACCGACGGCTATCCCCTCAACTTCGGTTTCCTAGGCAAGGGAAATAGCAGCAAACCCGAGGGACTGCGCGAGCAGATTGTCGGCGGCGCTCTCGGCCTCAAGCTCCACGAAGACTGGGGCTCCACACCCGCCGCGATCGACCAATGCCTGACGATCGCCGACGAAGAAGACGTTCAAGTCTGCATTCACACCGATACCCTCAACGAGTCCGGCTTTGTCGAGCGCTCACGGGCAGCGATGAAGGGCCGCACCATTCACACCTATCACACCGAAGGCGCAGGCGGCGGGCACGCCCCAGACATCATCACCTTGTGCAAAGAGCCCCATGTGTTGCCGTCCTCTACCAACCCAACGCGGCCGTTCACGGTCAACACCATCGACGAGCATCTCGACATGCTCATGGTCTGCCACCATCTCGACAAGAACATCCCCGAAGACGTCGCCTTTGCCGACAGTCGTATCCGCGGTGAGAGCATTGCGGCAGAGGACATCCTGCACGACCTGGGCGCAATCTCAATCATGGCCTCCGATTCCCAGGCCATGGGCCGAGTCGGTGAAGTCGTTTGCCGTACCTGGCAGACTGCCCACAAAATGAAACAGCAGCGTGGCAGCCTGCCCGAAGATGTTGGCTCCGGCGCCGACAATCACCGGGTAAAGCGCTACGTAGCCAAGTACACCATCAATCCTGCCATCGCCCATGGCTTCAGTGACGAGATCGGCTCCATCGAAGTCGGCAAGCTTGCAGATATGGTCCTTTGGCGCCCACAGTTCTTTGGCTCCAAGCCAGAGCTGGTGATAAAGGGCGGCATTATCGCCCATGCCCAGATGGGCGACCCTAATGCCTCGATTCCGACGCCGCAGCCGTTTTTCTCGCGGCCCATGTTCGGGGCCTTCTCCAGCGCAGCTTCCCGGGCTTCGCGCGTCTTTGTCAGCAAGAGTTCGCTGCCCAATGTCGCTGGCTATGGACTCGGCAAGACCGCGGTTGCCGTCGAGCGCTGTCGCTCTGTAGGCAAGAAGGACATGGTCCTGAACGACCTCTGTCCCAACATTACCGTGGACCCCGAGACCTATGAAGTGCGAGTCGATGGCGAATTGTTGACCTGCGAGCCCGCAGAAGTCCTCCCGCTCGCCCAACTCTACCACCTTTTCTAGCCATGACCACGGCCCATTTGTTCCAGCTTGCCGACAGCGGTTTTCCCGTCGGTGGCTATGCCTTCTCTAGTGGGCTCGAAGCGGCAGCCCAGCTGCCAGCTTTGCGGACTCCGCAAGGCTTGGCGGACTACATCCGCCTCTACATCCAACAGTTGGTGCAGGGGGATTGGCCATTCGTACGAGCGTCTTGGTTTGCGAACTCCGCAACCAAGGGCGCGGACATCGTCCAGCAATACGACGCCTACTGTCTGGGCCCGGCGACCCGGCACACGAGCCTGATGCTGGGGCAAAATTTCATGCGCCTGTTGCAAGACCTGCACAAAGACATCCTTGGTTCGCTCTACCAGCAGTGGCGCGAGCAAAAACTCGCGAAGCACTTCGCACCGCTCTTTGGCCAGACCTTGCGCGCGCTCGGGGCCGACGAGCGCCAGGTCTTTGACCTGATGACCTTCTGCGCCATCCGCGATCAATTTAGCGCCGCCATTCGCCTTGGACTGATCGGCCCGCTTGCCGCCAGTAAGCGTCAGCTGGCGATGATCGCAGAAATCGACGCCATCTACCAATCGGCGCCGACCGAGATCGCCATGGCGACCCGTCCGGTTCCCTTTATCGAAATGATGCAGCTATGCCAGCCACACTTGTATAGCAGACTGTTCCAATCCTGAGCAACGAGGCACCCCCATGCACATGCACGGCCACGATCATGACCACACCCACGAGCATCTCGACTCCCCCGGCGACTACGCCGAGCGCCCCACACCCTGCGACCGCAGAGACTTTAGCCAGCGAGCCTTTACCGTGGGCATTGGTGGGCCAGTAGGCAGCGGCAAGACCGCACTCGTGCGGGCGATTTGCAACAAATTGCGGAGTTCGCACAACCTCGCCGTCGTCACCAACGACATCTTTACCCAAGAAGATGCTGAGTTTTTGCTGCGCCACGACGCGCTCGAGGCAGATCGCATCGTCGGCGTCCAGACTGGCGGTTGCCCGCACGCCGCGATTCGCGAGGACATCTCACTAAATCTCTCAGCTCTGGAGGAGCTCATGGAAGCGCACGACCCAGCGCCCGAGCTGTTGTTGGTCGAGAGCGGCGGGGACAATCTCGCTGCCGACTTCAGTCGCGAGCTGGCCGACTACACAATCTATGTCATCGACGTGGCTGGCGGCGATAAAATTCCCCGCAAAGGCGGCCCCGGCGTCACCTACGCAGACCTCCTCGTGATCAACAAAACCGACCTGGCCGAGCTGGTCGGTGCCGATCTTGGCGTGATGGAGCACGACACACTGCACATGCGTGGCGACGGCCCGTTCGTCTTTGCCCAAGTCAAGAACGGCGTGGCCGTTCCCGAGATCATCGCCCACATCCTTGCGGCCGCTGATTTGGCGCGATAGCGCTGGTGGTACGGGCTGTCAATTGTCCCGACCCGCACTAGTGTTGCAAAAAAAATCCGTAGGTCAAGTCGAGTGGCACCTTAGATGTTCCGGTGCGCTGGTGATCACGAGTCGATGCTGGGCCATCGGCGAGGTGTCGCCAGTGCGGCGGAGCGCCGAAAGACCCTCGAATTTTCCGACCAAATTGTGTTTCACCACACTAGATTAGCGACCCGCCCAGATCCGGTATGAGGAACCCTGTCGCTCCGATGCGAGAATTACTGAAGCCATTTCTAATTGGGGGCTTGGTCGTAGGGGCTGCTCTGGGCTTAACTGCGCTGCGCTTTCACGATTCGGTGCGAGCCGCCCTGGCGGACTTTTCGGCGCCGTTCCATCCGAAAACTGCCCCCGCGTCAGATGTGGGGGGCAATTCCCTCTATAACCATAGCAAGCGCCAGCTGATTCAGCGGATTCAGGAACTGGACCGCACGATCGCGGAACAACGCCAGGAGATGCGGCGCCTTGAGCTGGCCGTGGAGCAGGCACGAGAGGCTGCGGCGTTAGAAGAATTGGCACTGCCACCCAGCTACCGGGCTGTGGTCGGGGTGGTGACGAATCGAGACCCTGCTTCTGGAGGATTTCGACTTCGCATTAATGTGGGCCTTGCTGATGGGCTGAAGGTCGGGCACCCGGTGCTGGCAAATGCTTGCCTGCTGGGAAGAATCGTGGAAGTGTCAGACCACAGCGCCACGGTCTTGACGATTCGCGACCCGAACTGTAGAATCAGCGTGGAACTGATGAATCGTGCGCTGTTTGGTATCCTCACCGGAGATGCAAAGAAACAGTGGAAGCAGTCCGGCACCTGCGTGGTGCGTTACCTGCCGCGTGACATCGACATCGCGCTGGGCGAAGGGGTGATTACGTCTGAGCTGGGACGAGCCATCCCCCCGGGGATTCCGGTGGGAACGATCGTGGCGAATGACCAGGGCGAGGCGCTCGATACCTACGACAACCTCTACTCGATTGTCCGCGTACGACCTGCCTACAGCAGCTCAGCCTTTCGCGTGGTAGTGGTTCTTGTCAGCAGCGAAGACCCGACCGCAAGCGCACCCTGAGAGAAGGCGTAACCTGGCGGTTCTGGCGGGGGGCGGCTGGCATCGCCAAGAGGCCACATACTACGACCTTTCAGCGCCCATCATGGTTTTACCAGGAGGCCAGCTGAAAGTCCCGGTGTCCTTCCTGACCGCGAGTTCTTCGCGACTGATCAGTGCGACACGTCCTTCCACGTGTAGGGCATTGTTCCAACTCGGTTCGTGAGGAAAGTACGAGGTGCTCGCTAAGGCGAGGCCCGAGCTTGTCCATTTGACCTGGTTGACGTACTTGGTGCTGTCGTGGAAGTCGCTGATGAGCATGACTCAAGTCCGGTTGGCTGCCTCGCTGAGATTGCGCGGATCATTGGCATAGGTATCGGCCGGTGTGGCCGTGCCGCCAATTATGCACTTGTCGGCGAGCATTTTTTTAAGCTAAAAAAGAGAGGGGGGAAGTGGGTTATCGGGAAATGTGCGTGAGGGTTGGGGGATGGTGTGAAGAAGCCGTCAGATGGGAAGCATGCTTGCAAAAATCACAATGATCGTGATGACTACGAGCAATTCAATCAAGCTAACGCAGCGTGTGGATAGGTTCGGGTAAAACTACAGTTGGGGCTAAATAATGCCGCGCCTTCTCATACCATCTACCAATGCACGCAGCTGAGAATGAAACCGCGGAGAGGATTGCGAACATCGTAATCTCTGCGCAGTTTTAAAATCCAAACCATCAACAGGTCGAAGAAAAAT
Organism: Lentisphaeria bacterium; assembly: GCA_003477185.1. Classification (GTDB taxonomy): domain Bacteria; phylum Verrucomicrobiota; class Lentisphaeria; order JABSQK01; family UBA12247; genus UBA12247. Next base: position 1,160 of record DMTJ01000230.1, on the reverse strand, counting down.
GCAGGACAGCCAGTTTGGTTAGGATGAAGGGCTAGGGGAGCGCTCACAGCGGAGCCAGCTCTCTAAATCGACAGCCTATCTCCGTATCTGTACGGAAGGTTGCAAAATACGGTAGCTGAGATAGACTATTTCTTAAGAAGATTCTCTTGGGGCAAGGGCCCTAGGCTCCCTCGTGCCCAGAAATAAGCAGGAACGTAAATAATGAACACGATTCACTCAATACGAACTCTGACGTGGATGATCCTCGTCGGAGTCTTAGCAACACTTAATGGCTTGGCAGATGTCAGCGTACAGATTTCCCAGCCAGCCGCCGGTATTTGGAATGGCGCCCCACTCCAAGATACGAAAGACGGAGAAGGCGACATCGTATCAGAAAATACTGACCCTAGGAGTAGTGTCACGATTGACGCGTCCGTGCCGATCACTGGTGGCGAGACGATCAACGAAGTGCTCTACGAATTCAGTTTTGACTCGGCCGCTGGTCCGTGGACTGAGATTCAGACTTTGGTCAATGGCGTCGATGATTTGAGTTCCTTTACGATTGAGTGGTCCGCAGCAGCCTCACTGACTGCTTGGATTGCGGCGAACGTTGCCGGGGACCCAAGTCTGACTGCGAACGAATCCGCGGATGGGAATCACAAGCGCGATGTCTGGCTGCGAGTCACCATTGATCACAGCGGTGGTACCTCTCAGACCGCGGAGCACTTGTTCCATCTGGACAATGAGCAACCGCAGGTAGATCCGATGCCGCAGTTGACGTTTCCGTACTACACGGCGTCCCGGACGGTCGCTCCAAACTGGCTCGCTGGGCAGGACGGTACCCCACCGGAAGTGGACAGTACGTTGTTTACCGCTGCAGATGTAGCTGGTATTGATTCGTACAGAATCATTACCAACCAGGAATCGACGATGGTGCTGCCGCGGATTGAGAATAAGACCAAGCTTCCAACAAACGTCTCGCTCTCGGGGCCCGAAGTGAATCCGTTCTATATTCACGTTCGGACGCGTGACGCAAACCTCAATGCCAATGGTGCCAACTGGACTGAGACGCGCTCGTGGGGTCCGATAATCGTAGACGAGACGCCTCCGGAGGTGACGATCACCCCCAACAGCGGCAGCATTCCCTGTGATCCAATTACGTTCACCGTGACCTTTAACGA
>DMTJ01000108.1 GCA_003477185.1 Lentisphaeria bacterium | reverse complement strand
GACGGTTTCAGCATTGCTGATCTAGCGGCGGTGTCACCCGAAGCGCGCAAAAAGCATTTGATTGCTCAGCTGCCTGAATTGTCCGGATCTCTTCGAGGTTTTGCAGAAGCATGCCAAACGATTGGTGAGCGCTGGCGTGTGCAGAAGGGGGGGGCCAAGGGGCCGACTGCAGCGTCCGTATGGCTGCCGCAACTCGATACGGACCCGCAAACCCAGAAAGCCTTGCAAACTCTTCTAGACATCGCCGGCGAGCAAGGCGAAGGCGGTTGGCTGGATGCCTTGTTAGATTTCCACGGCTCCGCCTTCTTTTTCAAAAGCAAAATCTACAATATTGCAAAGAAAAAAGGAGACATCCTGTACGCTGCGCTAAAGACCGGTGATGCGGAGAAACTGAAGGTGAAAGGTGTCTTTGGTACATTGTCCGGGCTGAGCCCAGGGGTGATCGAGAGCAATATCCGGGAAACACCCGCCTGGCCGTCATTGAAGCCTTTGACTGATATCTCCAGCCTATGGGCCCGCTGCTCCAAGCGCTGGAAGCTATGGTTTAAGCGCCAGTTCGTGGAAGACTTCCGTATTCGCCTTAACGAGCTTAAGTTGGAACGCAATGTCGTTACCTACGACGATCTGCTTGTCAACCTTCGCGATGCCTTAGTCAAGGGCGGGGCAACCACTAAATTGCTCAAAGACGCTGTCAGACAGCGTTTCAAAATGGCGATCATCGACGAATTTCAAGATACGGATCCCGTTCAGTACCGTGTCTTTTGGGAGGCCTTCCACGAACAGGATCCCGAGCTTCCTGTGTTTCTGGTAGGCGACCCGAAGCAAGCCGTCTATAGTTTTCGTAGCGGCGACCTGGAAACCTATTTTGATGCGCGCGAACAGGCGCCCGAGAATCGTCGGTTCTCGCTGCTGACCAACTGGCGCTCGACCGGAAACATGATCAACGCAGTGAACGAACTCTTTGCCGAGCCACCGCAGACGGAGCCAGTTCACGGCTCTTTCGCCACGCCGAAGATCGTGTTCACTCCCGCTGTTCCTCCGGAGTCGGGGGCGTCCGGCACTGCTCACCCGCTGACCATCGACCTGGTGCCGATGCAGGACGGTGAAAAGATCAAGAAAAACGCCGGCGTTAGCCAATCTGCAGAACTTGCCGCCAAGCGGATTGCGGAGCTAACCGGCAGAGGAGTACCGCCGCAAAACATTGCCGTCCTCATCCAGAGACACAGGGAAGCGCCGATCGTCAAGGAGGCCCTTGCGAGACATGGTATCCCCGCCGTGCTGCAAAGCGCGGGCAGGGTCTTCGACAGCGATGAGGCCGCCGACCTCCTCCAAGTGATGGCAGCGATGTTGGATCCGAAGGATCTTAGTAGCGTCCGCTGCGCGTTGGCCACACCGCTATTCGCGACGACCGGTACTGAGCTGGCGATCGCTGGCACCGGCATCATTGGGCAGGCAGTCCAAGAGGCTGCAGGGGCCTTCGAAGAGGCCCACCAGAACTGGAAACACTACGGTTTTCTCGTCGGCGTCACCCGCATCCTGCGCGCCCTCAAAAGCCGCGAACACCTACTCTCGACAGTCAATGGCGAGCGGCGTGTGACCAATGTCCTGCAGATAGCCGAAATCGTCGACCGGGCAGCCCGTGAGCAGAAACTTGGCATTTTTGCCACTCTGCGCTGGCTCGAGCGTCAGCTTGACAAAGACAATCGAATCGACTCCGACGAACATGAAATCCGTCTGGAATCAGATGAAGATGCGGTCACCATCATGACCGTGTTCAAGAGCAAGGGCCTCCAGTTCCCATACGTTGTGGCCCCCTTCATGTGGACGAAGAATCCCACGACCTCAAACAGCAGCTTTCTAGAGTATCACGAGGGAGCCAGACTCCAGCTCAATCTGGACAAGGATGACGACTTTGGAGCTGATCTCCCAGGTCACAACGGCCCGAAAAACTGGCATCAGGATGAGAGTCTCCAGGAACAGGTACGACTCCTGTATGTCGCCGTCACACGTGCCAAGCTGCAGACCCACCTGATCTCGGGAGAGTTTGGCGATGACCATCGTCACGCCCTGAACTATCTGCTAACGCCCAAGGACCGTCCAAAACAGGACGATCCAAGCGTCTCCAAGACCAAGAAAGTTGCCGACGCGGCTATCGAGGTAAACGGCGCGTACATTGAGAGGAACCCGACTTCCATTGCCCCTGACCTGCCGCCCCAACCGCAGAACGACGTCGCCACAGGCGTCACGCTCGACAGCCAGCTCACACTCGGGCATCCGGTCGATAAGAACTGGCAAATCCTCAGTTTCTCGAAACTCGCTGACCATGGCCATGCTCACCTAACCATGAGTGCAACTGAAATACGCGACTACGATGGCGAAACGCCGCAGGACAAGCTGGCCGCGACACAGCTCGACCGAGAAACGCTATCGCGCGATCCCAAAAGCCTTTTCTCCTTCGTTCCCGGTAAAAAGACCGGGAACTGCTGGCATGCGATCTTCGAGCACATGGATTTCACCCAACCGACCACGCATCGCCAGTTAGTCGAAGACTGGGCTGGACGCTTTCGCCTGATTCGCGAGGCTGAGGAGACAAACACCAAAGCCACTGAGTTGCGGACACAACGTATCCAGACGCTGTGCAATATGGTGAAGGCCACTCTGGACCTCGAGCTTGGGCCCCGGGAGCGTCCGGTCAAACTCAGCACGGTCGCTCCGACTGATTGTCTTGCCGAAATGCAGTTCGACTTTCCCGTCGCCGACGGCGGAGTCTCACGCAAGGGTATTGCGCAGGCACTAATCGCCTCCGACTGGTCAAAGAAGAACAGTTTCAGCGACATCCTCAACGATTGGATCAAAAAGGCAGAGGCAGCCCGGAACCGACGGATAACCAAGTTGCCGCCGGATGCCGCCGAAGACGAAATGGACGACGTCACACTGCGCGGCTTCATGACTGGCTTCATCGACCTCACGTTTCGTGTCCACGACGATTCGCTGTCCGGGCATCCATACCGCTACTATTTGCTTGACTGGAAGTCCAACCGGCTCGATGGCACGTTCGCCAGCTTCGATGCCGACAGCAAGGGCATCACCGACGAGATGGGGCGCAACCGCTACTTCTTCCAATACCTGCTCTATAGCGTTGCGGTGCATCACTTCCTGCTGGCGACGATCGGGAAGGAGAACTACAGCTATGATGACCACTTCGGCGGCGCTTACTACGTCTTCCTGCGCGGTGTCATGCCACCAGCCGAGCACACCGGCGATTGGGAAGCAAAGCGCTGCGTCTACTCGGACCGGCCATCGCTCGACGTCATCAACAAGCTATCGGCTGCTCTCGGCTTGCCAGGAACGGAGGTAAGCCAATGAGCATTCTCGACCAACTGACCACGATTCGGAGTACCGGTGTCATCTCCGACACAGCTTGGCAGTTCGCCAAGTTTGTCTGCCGTCACGCAGCTGACGGCGACAACGACCGCCTCTTCTTAGCCGCCATCCTCGCCAGTCAGGCGGTTGAATCCAGCCATGTCTGCGTCGATCTGAGGCAACTGCATGCCGATTTCGACGGCAGTTACCCGCACTACGATGCAGACCGCTTGGAAGCAGCCGACGAAGCGGGCATGCCCCTGCCGAGCATGAAACTTCCGGAGCCCAAGGCCTGGGTCTCGTACCTGCGCAATGATCCGGCTGCCAGCAACGTCATCTGTACGCCAAGGGACTACAGGAGCGCGCCCAAGCCCCTTGTGCTCGACCGCGAAGGGCGGCTCTACCTGCACCGCTACTACGATTTTGAACGAGAACTCGCGACACAGCTCGAAGGGATTGCCGAGGGCGAGCCGGTTCCCGCAGCAAATGCCGACACTACCACGGTTGCCACGGCCCTAACCATGCTGTTCCCCGCCCAGGCCGTGCCCGGGTGGGACGTCAATTGGCAGAAAGTGGCCGGCTTCGCAGCGTTAAAGAATAGACTCACCATCATCACCGGCGGACCTGGCACGGGCAAGACGACCGTCGTCTCTGGCCTGCTGGCGTTGCTCACGCGGCTTTGTGGGCAGAAGCTCAAGGTATACCTAGCGGCACCAACCGGTAAGGCAGCCGCTCGTCTTAGCCAATCGCTGGCCGAGCAGCAAGAGCCACTGGCAGAGAAGGGGTTTGACATCGAGTCGCTTGACATCACAGCCTCAACCGTCCACCGGATGCTTGGCTACAAGCACCACAGCATTCATTTCAGACACGACGCGACGAACAAGCTGGATGCCGACCTGATCGTCGTAGACGAGGCGTCAATGGTCCCCCTACCAATGATGAAGCGCATCGTCGATGCCGTGCCCTACGGGGCCCGCCTGATCCTGCTCGGCGACAGGCATCAGCTGGCGTCCATCGAAACAGGCTACGTCCTTGGGGACCTCTGCGAGGCCGCTAGGCCCGGCGAGTTCTCCGCAGCCTTTCGCGATGCCTTCGCCGCGGTCGCCGATGAGCCAGGCGACACGCTGCCCAGCGTCACCACTGCGCCAGCAGCGCTAACCGACTGTTCCGTCCAGCTCATGTACAGCTGGCGCTTCCCTCCCGGTAGCGCCATCGACACCTTCAGCTTGGCCGTTAACACCGGCGGCGATCTGCACGCAGGCGCATGCATTGAAGAGTGGCAGACGCCCGGCATTCTTGAACCGCTCCCAGGCTACACAAAAGACGACCTCAAAGATCGTGCAATCACGGCCCACTGGAAGCACGTCCCCGAGCGCCTTCGCGGGGCCCAGCGCATCCCAGATGCCTTGTTCAGCCAGGACGGCCTGCTACTGCGGCGATATCGCACCTATCTGGAAGCCCAAGAGCCAGTGGCAGCCCTGGCTGCATTCGAGCAGTTTCGCATTCTCTGCGCGACGCGTCACGGGCCCCACGGCGTTTACGAACTCAACCGGCTAATCGAAGAAGTGTTATCACTTGACTACTGCACCGACAGACCGGCCGAGCGGCGACGCCTGGCGAAACTGGACCTCACCCATAT
>DMTJ01000492.1 GCA_003477185.1 Lentisphaeria bacterium | reverse complement strand
AGCGCCGGGCGATGACGCCTGCTGGGACCGCGGGCGGCTCGCCTGCTTATTATCTGCGCATCGTGGAGCGAGCGGGCTGCCCGCACATTCCAGTACATTCCAGTAGAAAGCTGGCTTCAATGGCCAGCATCGCCGCCTCACTGAAAGGCCCAAAAAATCGATTTGAGGCGACTGCTGTCGATGGGAGTCGACTCGAGTCGATCCTTTGAAGACGTGCCGGCCTCAGCCCCTATCCAGCGTTCTCAATTAAGCGCAGGTCCTCTATCAATCAGTCATCGTTCTGACGATCATGGCAAAGAAGCGATCAAGGCGTTCGAAGGCGTCCTTAGCCACATGCATTGGCAGATTGCAGGTGATGTATTCCCGGTATCTCCGCTTGGTCATCAAGCCGTGAATGGCGTTGCGCAAATAGGCCATCAGCATTGGGGGAATTTCCTCAAAGTCCTTCGGGAGATCGGTTCGAGCAGCAAGCGTCAGCACAATGTCTTCGAGGTCGTGACTGAATCGGGGATCGTCGGCGCCGCGATCATGAAAAGCTTCCAGCTTGGTGGTCAGAAAATAGGGATACCGAAAGATGCGGATGCTCAGTTCCGGTGGCAGGGCCATGGGGATAGCACTCTTCCAGCCATCGATGTACCAGCGATTGGAAAAGCCAAGCACATCTTGCTCCATCGGCATCAGGTCAAGCATCAGGCCATGGCCCCGCCAACGGCAGATGGGGTCTTTCGGCTCCGTGCCATTCTGAAGCAAAGCTCCCGCATCGCCTCCTCTACCGGCCCCAGCTGCGTATACGAAACGACGTCAATCACACAGTCAATATCGTCGGTTGGGCGGGCATCATTCAGAAACGTGGCATTCTGAAAGTAGAGGGGAGCAACGGCACCACCGACATAGGCCAGCCGCTCACTGAAGTCGCCCAACAACTCGGCTGCCCGGCAAAGGTCTTAAAATATGGGATGATTCATTTCAGGACCCGCTCAGTGAGTGCGTCCTCTGCCAACTTCATGGCCCGCGCCGACTCATTGAGGCGCAATACATCGATCAATGTGAGTAGCTCGTAGAGATGAATATCTCCCTCGCATCCCTTGATTGCTGCTTGGTGAATTGGCGCCCCCCCTTTGTGCTCCCCGAATCGGTGGGCCAGACGCAAGGGATGTCGGCATTTCGTGTCAAGGTGCACATGGGAAAGGCGTGATAGGCGGTGACCATCCCGATGCCGGGTGTTCCTCGACTGCCTGGAAAGGCGTACTTCACCCCATGTACGAGGAATTCGAGCACGCTCTCGCTTTGCACCAGGTGGTGCTCACGGTCATAGAGCTTGGCAGCGGACGCACTGCGCAGCGCGCTATGGGCCTGAGCCAAACTGATACCCAAAGCTGCCGCCAAGGCCCGGTAGGTCCATTTTCCGGTGGGCCAAGTGTGGATTTGGAGAAGACAAATAAGCTCGAGCGGGCGCATCGGCAGGGAATCCGGGGGCACTGTATGAAAAAGAAGGCAGGCCATTCGTTCACTATTTCAAGAACGCCCGTTCGGAAAAACACGAGCGCAGCTATTTAACCGCCACAAATCGCAATAGAGGCCTAGCTTGTCTGGTCATTAGCAACTACCTAAGGCGATGCTTTCGCACCTCCTGCGCGGACACTTACCGCACGTTTCGCGCTGGACCGGGAGAGCTTTGACCTGAATCGCGACGGACTTCGCGATGGTTGGAAAGCGGGTCGGGATGCTGTAGGCCGCGCGGTCGCCGCGCACTTTGCTGAGAGACGGACGTGCGAGAGGGGGGACTCGAACCCCCACACCCGAAGGCACAAGAACCTAAATCTTGCGTGTCTGCCAATTCCACCACTCTCGCGTCCGAGGCAATACCTTAATCCGCGGCGCAGATTCTGTCCCACCAATTCTGCGAGCAATCGCTACAAAGTGAAAACCAACAGCCTCGCTTCCCAAGGCTGGCGTTGCCCCTGATTCTCCTGTAACCTAAACCTAAACTTAAACCTAAACCAGAACACAGCGACCAGACTTCCCTGCTGCAAGCGCGCACACGCAGCCAGCAACCCACGACGGAGAAGATGCGGGCTCGTTCCTCCTCCTCCTTTAGGTTTAGGTTTTAGGGTTGGAACAGATCGAAAGTCTGAGTGTCGTAGTTGACTGCCCGTCGGGGACGGGTAGCGAGTGATGGGCTGCACAATTGCACGGCGAAGGATCGCGAATCAGTGATAGATACCACAGACATTATTAAGCGCGTGAGGCGGATCGAACTGCGTACCCGGCGAATTGTCGACGAACTGACCGGCGGCGCCTACCACAGCGTGTTCAAGGGCAAGGGCATGGAGTTCGACGAAGTGCGCGAGTACTTTGACGGCGATGACGTGCGCGCGATCGATTGGAATGTCACGGCGCGGATGGGCCATCCATTCATCAAGAAGTTCGTCGAAGAACGCGAACTCACGGTGATGCTGCTGGTGGATATGTCCGGCAGTGGTGATTTTGGCAGCGCCAGCCAGGCCAAGAACCAGCTGGCTGCAGAGTTGGCAGCCTTGCTGGCGTTCAGCGCGATCCGCAACAATGACCGCGTCGGCCTGCAACTCTTCACAGCCACCGACGAGCTCCATGTGCCAGCCCGCAAGGGTAAGGCACACGTGCTGCGGCTGATTCGCGAGCTACTTGCATTCGAGCGCACAGAACGCGGCACCAATATCCGCGGAGCTCTGGAGAATCTGATGCGCGTCGCGAAACGCAAAGCGGTGGTCTTTGTGATCAGTGACTTTCTGGACGATGACTTCACGCATGCGCTGCGCATCGCCAGCAAGCGCCACGACGTGGTCGCAATGCGGGTCGTGGACGAGCGAGATCTCGCGCCGCTCCCCGCAGGCTTTCTGAATCTGGAAGATGCGGAAACCGGCGCGACCTCACTGTTCGCCTCCTGGCTTCCGGGATCGAGAGCCCGCTCCCGCGAGGCGATGCAGGGGCGGCTCGATAAAACGGCCGAGGGAATTCGCCGCTCCGGCGTGGACTTGATCGATATTGTCAACGGACAGGACTACGTGAAGCCGTTGATGGCATTTTTTCGGGCGCGCGAGCGTAGGCGATAGGGGTATAGTCAAGCACCAATTTCCTGATCCCACTCCGCTATTCTATGACAATCTGGGTCGACGCCGACGCCTGCCCTGGCGCCATCAAAGAGATTTTATTTCGCTCCGCCAAACGCACGGGTCTGCAGTTGACCTTGATCGCGAATCGGACGGTTCGCGCGCCAGTTGCGGATAACATTGATTCAGTGGTCGTCGCTGCGGGGCTGGATGTGGCTGATGACGAGATTGTCGACCGGCTTGCCGACGGTGACTTGGTCATCACGAGCGATATTCCGCTCGCAGCAGAGGCGATTGAGAAGGGCGCGCTGGCGCTGAGCCCGCGGGGCAGGCTGCACACCACCGAAAATATTAAGGCGCGGCTGACCATGCGAGACTTCATGGAAACGCTACGCGCCAGCGGGATTCAGTCCGGGGGCCCCCCACCAATGTCCACCAACGATTCTGCGGAGTTCGCAAACCAGCTGGATCGGCTTGTGACCAAGCACCTGCGGAAGCGAGATCGTAAGCGTGACTGACTGGCTAGAGGCCGACTCTCCCGAGCGGATCGACCTGTCTTCCCACGCCATTGTCGAGGCATCCGCCGGCACCGGAAAGACCTACACGCTCGAACATCTCGTCCTGCAATTACTCGAACAGGCCGAGACCACGCTCGAACAGATCCTAGTGGTGACGTTTACTGACAAGGCGACCGGCGAGCTGAAGCAGCGGATTCGCGCTTTGATCGTCGAGCGCTTGGCGGACAATCCTCAGCATATCGCCCTACGCGAGGCACTTGCCTCGTTCGATCGTGCGCAGATCATGACGATTCATGGCTTCTGTAAACAGATTCTTTTTCAGCATGCTTTCGAGAACCGGCTGCCGCTAGAATCCGAGATCAGCAACCAGAAGGCGATCGCCGAGCGATTGTTTGCCCAACATCTGCGCACGGTTTGGGCAAACGAATATCTGCCGGGCCTGCCGACCGATGCCCAATTACAGATTCTTGAGCAAGAGTTCTTCCGCAGGCCTATTCTTGAGTTGACCGAAAAACTGCGCCCTGAGAACCGGCTGCTTCCCCAAGTGCCGGATCTGGATGAACGATGCGATGTGTTGGATCGGATTCTCGGTTCGCTTTCAGAGATTCTTGGGCCGGTGGCAGAACCAGTGGAACTGACGCAATTCTACCAGCAATACAGCAAGCTCGACTTTTCTCGTACGGAACAAAAAGGGGGTTTGCGATCTGCAGACGTGCTGTCTAAGCTGATCCGCCCGCTGCTTTCGTGCCTGCGAGAGTACGAGCTGGTCGGCACAACCAACGAGGAGGTGCTCGCTCGCCTGAACACTTGGTACGGGCAGATCAGTTACAAGCGCTTCCTGGACGAGGGATTCGACTTGCTGGTGCCGCCTAGGTATCAGCCAGAAGGCCTGGGCGATGCCTGCCCGGCGTTCGCTCCGGCTCTCCCGCTGCTAAAGCGCTTAGGCTTGGAGCTGCAACCCCTGCGGGCAATGCGCGCCCAGCCGGGTCTGACACTGGCGGTGCGTGAGATCCAGGCGCTGCGGCAAGAGCTGGCCGAATACAAGAACGCGCGCGGCCTTATCTCCTATGACGACATGCTCACGTCGCTTTCGACAGCCCTCAACCCGGCCAAAAATGACCAAGCCGATGCCTTGGTCCGGGTGCTACGTCAACGCTACCGGATTGCTTTCGTGGACGAGTTTCAGGACACGGACGAAACGCAGTGGGAGATCTTCGCCCGGCTTTTTGCGGAGTCCGCAGATGGCCACCGCCTCTGTTTAATCGGGGACCCAAAGCAGGCGATCTACGGCTTTCGCGGGGCGGATATCGCGACCTATCGCCGGGCAGTCACGCGCTTACATAAGGACTTTGGCGCGCCGCATTATGTGCTGCCCACCAACTGGCGG
>DMTJ01000348.1 GCA_003477185.1 Lentisphaeria bacterium | reverse complement strand
TCTGATGGCTGCGGCCGGAGCTGGCCTGCTGGCCGTCGCGGTGCGCACTCCGCAACTTGCCCTCCCACTCGTCCTCGGCGCCCTTGCCGCAGCACTCTATGTCCTGCCCGCTTGCGGAGTCCGCATAAAGGATCTGCCCGCGGTAAAAACCCTCTACCCGCCCCTGATTCTTGCCGCCGCTATACTTGGCCCGAATTCCTGGCTTGTCGGATCCTTCCCCAGCCCATACCTGATCGCCTGGTGCTACCTATTCCTGCTAATGAACGTTTGGCTGTTCGACCTGCGCGATATTGAAGGCGACCGCACCGCTGGTGTCCGAACGCTCGCTGTCCTGGTCGGTCCCGCCTGGAGTCGGGGCCTTCTGTTTGGCGTAGCCTTTGTCGCCATGCTGATGGGATTTACCCTAGGCACCCACTACCATTCGGCGGCCCCGATTGCCGCTTCAGTAGTCGCGCTGGGATACACCAAAGAGCGGACCTGGCTCTACTACGAACTAGTCGTAGACGGAATCCTTCTGCTTCCTCTTCTCATGTTGGAGTAAGCATCGGAAACCAGTACCTGTACCGACTTAATTTTTCAAAAATTCAAGCCTTAAACTGGAGTGCGACATGAGCCATCCATTAGATGCAATTCAAGTAATTGACACACCTCTCGGCCCGAAGAAGATCTGCCGCCTTGACGTGTTGGGCGATCTCAGCCACCTCCCCTACAGCATTAAGATCCTACTCGAGTCCTGCCTGCGCAACCTCGATAACTACATCGTCACGCAAGCCCACGTAGATGCCCTGAAGAACTACCAGGCGACGTCCGTTGGCGAACAGGAAATTGCCTTCAAGCCGGGCCGCGTGGTCCTTCAGGATTTCACCGGTGTTCCAGCAGTCGTCGACCTTGCCGCCATGCGCGCTGCAGTCGTCCGCATGACTGGCCGTGAAGACTCCGCGGACAAGGTCAACCCGCTGGTTCCCTGTGACCTGGTGATCGACCACTCCGTGCAGGTCGATGCCTTCGCCAGCGCCAACGCTGAATCCATCAATGCCAAGCTCGAGTTCGAGCGCAACAACGAGCGCTATCAGTTTCTCAAGTGGGGCCAGCAAGCGTTCGACAACTTCCGCGTCGTGCCACCCGCCACTGGTATTGTTCACCAAGTGAACCTCGAGTACTTGGCCAAGGTCGTCTGGGACACTGATGACGTCCTGCATCCCGACAGCCTCGTCGGCACCGACAGCCATACCACCATGATCAACGGCCTGGGCGTTCTCGGCTGGGGCGTCGGCGGCATTGAGGCTGAAGCAGTCATGCTCGGCCAGCCCATCTATATGCTCATTCCAGAAGTCGTCGGCGTCAAGCTTACCGGCACCCTCGCTGAGGGCTGTACTGCCACCGACCTCGTACTCACCCTCACCGAAATGTTGCGCGCCCACGGCGTCGTCGGCAAGTTTGTCGAGTTCTTCGGACCTGGCCTCGAGAACATGCCACTGGCCAACCGCGCGACCATCGCCAACATGGCTCCAGAATATGGTGCCACCATGGGCTTCTTCCCCGTAGACGAGCAGACTACCCGCTATCTGGAGCTCTCCGGCCGCGATAAGGCACTCATCGAAACGGTCGAGTTGTATAGTAAGGAACAAGGCCTCTGGCGCGACGACAGCAACGACATCGCCTACTCCTCCCAGATCTCGCTCGACATGGGCACCGTCCAGCCCTCCCTTGCTGGCCCCAAGCGCCCGCAGGATCGCATCGAGCTGTCCGCCATGCAATCCACCTGGCTCGAAGCGCACAAGACCACCTTTGGCAAAGCGCAGGTAGACGAAGGCAACACCTCCTTTAAGGATGCGGACTTCGCACTCAAGGATGGCGCAGTGGTCATCGCCGCCATCACCAGCTGCACCAACACCAGCAATCCCAGCGTCATGATTGGTGCTGGCCTCGTCGCCCGCAAGGCTGCGGCGCTGGGCCTGACCAGCAAGCCATGGGTGAAGACCTCCCTGGCTCCGGGCTCGCAAGTCGTCTCCGCCTACCTGCGTGCCGCCGACCTCATCGGTGACCTCGAAGCCCTCGGCTTCCACACCGTCGGCTACGGCTGCACCACCTGTATCGGCAACTCCGGCCCACTGCCAGACCCGATCCGCAAGACCATCCATGCCAACGACTTGGTCGCTTGCAGCGTACTCAGCGGAAACCGCAACTTCGAAGGCCGCATCGGTCCCGACATCAAGGCCAACTACCTCGCCTCACCGCCATTGGTCGTAGCCTACGCCATCGCTGGTACTGTTGACATCGACCTGGCAAACGATCCAATCGCCCAGGATCGTGACGGCAACGACGTCTATCTGCGCGACATCTGGCCTTCTCAGGAAGAGGTTGCCGCAGTCGTCGCCAGCTCCGTCACCCGCGAGCAGTTTCTCGACAAGTACTCCGACGTCTTCCGGGGCCCGGCGGCTTGGCAGGCAATCGCCAGCTCCGAAGGTGCCCTGTATGACTGGGTCGACGCCAGCACCTACGTCCAAGAGCCGCCATTCTTCGTCGGCCTCGATCCAGAGGTAACTCCGATCTCCGCGATCCAGAATGCCCGTTGCCTGGCCAAGCTTGGCGACTCAGTCACCACCGATCACATCAGCCCAGCTGGTGCGATCAAAGCTGACACCCCCGCTGGCAAGTACCTCACCGACAACGGCGTGGAGCAGGCGATGTTCAACAGCTACGGCTCGCGCCGCGGCAACGATCGCGTCATGACCCGTGGCACCTTCGCCAATGTGCGGGTGCGCAATCAGCTCGCACCTGGCACTGAGGGCGGCTACACCACCGACTTCACCACCGGCGAAGTCACCTTTATTCACGATGCAGCGCAAAGCTACAAAGCAGCGGGCACGCCGCTCGTTGTGCTCGCCGGAAAAGACTACGGCATGGGCAGCAGCCGCGACTGGGCCGCCAAAGGCACCTATCTACTGGGCGTCCGCGCGGTGATCTCCGAAAGCTACGAGCGCATTCACCGCAGCAATCTGGTCGGCATGGGCGTCCTGCCCTTGTGCTACCAGAATGGCGACACTGCCGACTCCTTGGGCCTCGACGGCACCGAGAGCTTCAGCGTCGAAATCGATGACTCACTCGAGCCACGGCAGGACGTCACCGTCACCGCCGCGCGCGCGGACGGGACTACCGTATCGTTCGTGACCATCTGTCGAATCGATACCCCGGTCGAGGTCGACTACTATCGCAACGGCGGCATCCTGCATACTGTCCTGCGCGCCATGGCTGCTGAGTAGCTTACACGTGTAGCCTTGCGAACTCCGCAAAGCGTGTGACGAATGTCTGCCAGCTGAACTCGCCTACCAGGCGAGAACGGCCGGCGACTCCGAGATCGTCACGAGCTTGCGGACTCCTCAACAGTGCGCTCACCTTTTGCGCCAGTTGCCGTGGTTCCACCGGGCAGTCGAGCGTGCTTGTCACGTCAGCAAACAGCTCGGCCACCGTCGCACGTACAGCCGTCAAACAGGGCAGGCCGCAAGCCAGCGCCTCCATCAGCGTGCGTGGTCAGCCCTCCTCGCGCCCTCCAAGAAAGACGAAGACATCTGCCGCCTGAAACATTGCCGCCACCTGAGCCGGTTGCGCATGCCCATAAGAGTCCACGTCGCTCAGTCTTAATCATTCTGGGACCATGCGCTCAAGCCGGGCGCGGTACGCCGCGTCTCCCTCCCCCACGATACAGCACGTCATCTGCTTAGGGACGGGTGATGCACATCACATTGTGCTTGACCGAATGGCGCTACAGGGGCGCTTCCATCAAATCGTGTTTCATTGAGAGGTTCCCTATGCCAACAGCGAGGCTTCGGCCAAACCGGAAGGAACTTGCCGACGTTACAACGCATTCTATGCTGGTATGAAACCGTAATTGAATGTCCACTCGCCAGACTTGGCCCGCATTCAGGAGCGTCTGGGGGACTTCAGCGTATTCATGGGGGATTGGCAACAGAGCTTCACCTTCTGGTTAAATCGCACGCGTAAGGAAAAGCGCAGGGGGCGCCTGTGGGGGACCGATTCAAACACACAATTCTGAAGGGTCGTGAGGCGCTTTTGACATGCATACAGTATGCGGGATGAATTCTTTCCGGGCTAGGATTTGCCGTTTCCTCTGGTCACTTCCGCCGGAGGCGGACTGTTTCGCTTCGCTCAGCTGCGAGCAGCCGGACGACTACCGGTTTTGCAATTGGGGAGCCGACGGGACGGAGACAGCCACGCAGTGGAGCAAAGCGCCAATTCGCTGCGGGAGCGGCAAACGTCCCTATGTAAGGAACTTCCTCCACCACTTACGCCGGTCGCTGGGAGATCGGGCAGGCGATTTGCCCATGCCAGATCTCGAGGCAGAATTTCACTCGGATTTGGCTAGGAAGTCGACTAAAGAGCTCGGAGCAAGCGGCGAGGAGATTGCAGTTGCTAGTGACCCAGCATGCGCGAAGTTTTCTGTGACGCTGCAGCTTACCCGTCGGACCCGCTATTGGACTAATGGGGCCATGATCGGCTCAAAATAAATTTGTGATGGAAATCAAAGCTGAGGCACTTGGCGCGGAGCGGGCGAAGAAGCGACGATACGGGCGCGGCTTGATTGCCGACGGCACTGCCCTCTTCAGTATGCGCCAAATTCAACCGGTAGCTCCCGGCTCCGATCAAGATCTAGGCTGAACATCGCTCTATTCAAGGCTGCCATGGTTGGGAGCAAAGCCGCTATCTGCAGACCCATTGTCTCGAGCGAAAATCCTTCGGAGGAAGCCCCGCTGCTCGCCTAGCGCCCCCTCATCGAAGCACAATCTGATCCACGCTACGCCTGAACCGCGGCCTGGTGGAAGCTAATATGCGTTGGCATCGCTGCCCGTCACTGATCCTCGGTCAGTGACTCGCATTGCTCAAGCAAAGCTGGCTTTAGCGCATTCGACCAGATCAGCAGGCCTTTGTAGCCCTTGCTCCGTTGTCTTGCGTTGGCGATGCAAATCCCCTGTGTCCAATCTTTGTTGCTGCACAGTCGTTAAATGCAGTGTCCGCAGGAACCGTTTCAGCCTAGCTCGACCTCCTTGGGCATCGGGCGACAGAACTTGGCGCCCGAGATAAGTTCGCAGTCGGCTGCCTGCTGCTGGGACGACTTTGCCCAAGCGCTAGGTTTTGCGCGTAAGGTTTCCGGTTCAGCCGCGACAGGTCGGCGAGGATTAGAGTCAAACCACTGAGATGGACACCATGAGCAACGACACGACCAGCACTGACACCGGGGCGCCCGCTCCGTCCCTTTCTCTTCCCAAAAAGCTGATTATCCTTGCGGCAGGTATCTCTCTGGTGATGTCCGTCGCCCTGTTCTTTTCTGGCGACACGGACCGCGGTATGTTCGTAGGCCTCTGGGTCCCGTCAATCCTATCCCTCGGCAACCTGACTCTAAAGGATTGATCGCCATGACAGACTCACTTCTTTTCGCATTCGGCTTCGGAGTCTCGGTTCTGACGCTGGCTGCCTTGTACCTTGCTGGAATTGTTCGGAGCCTAGAAAAGTCCGCCGAAGAATTGGAGGGCGCTGGCTTGCCGCAACAGCCAGGAGAGACAAAGACAACCGTGCCCCGCAAGTAGCTTTCGCGTGTGAGGCTCTGCGGCAACCGTCCCACTCAAGCACCCAGCTCGTGTCTCTGGCAATGAACACTTTGGCCTCTTTCTTTCCCCGTCAGCGAGCCCTCCGCCCCTTCCTGCGTCACTAAACTTCCTAGCTGTCGGACGTAGCTGTGCCGGCTGCAAAACAGTCTCCATTTGCGCATTTTTCCAGCGATTTCTGTTACCTGCAGGCCATTTGCGCCCTTCAATTGCTGAAGTCTACACGAAATCGATACGATTTTTCGTTGATCACGGGTCGATGCTAGGCCATCGTCGAGGTGTCGCCAGTGCGGTGGGGCGCCGAAAGCCCCTCGTCTTTTCCCACGAACTTGTGATTGGCCACACTAGGATCTCCCGGGCAAGCTACCGGTTTGTGGCTCAACGCGCAGGGGCGCAGCCCCTGGCTAGTTGCCGGGGGCACAACTCCCCATCCGCCTCCACATGGGCGCGCCACCACCGCGTCTAAACTGCAGGTGTCGAGCGGCCTGAATTATTGTCTGCCGGGTGCCGGTTTTGGTTCCTACCTTTGCAGACTGGGATAGGGAGCGTACAGTCCACGTTTCTCTGGAGCAGGCTGTCCCCCCCCGTCATCCACCTTAACCCTAACCACGGTGAGTTGCATGGAGACTAAAAGTCCCAATCCTGAGCTTTGGGTCGATGAATACGGCGATTATCTATACCGCTACGCAGTGCACCGCTTACGTGACCCCATTGTCGCAGAAGACGCGGTGCAGGAGACCTTTCTGGCTGGTATCAAGGGGCTAGATGGCTACAACGGTCAGGTTGACGTCCGGTTCTGGCTGCGTGGAATTCTGCGCAACAAAATCATCGATCATTTTCGGAAGAGCGCCCGAGAAACGCCTCTTGAAGACGTAGAAGAGTATGAGATGCCGGATACCTTTCTGATGAAATACTCGGGAATCCCTACCCGCACGCCATTACCATGGAAGTTCGACCCGCGTAAGTCATTTGAGGACGTTGAGTTCTGGAAGATTTTTGAAAGCTGCACGGCCAAACTGCCCGAACGATTGCGGCAGGCCTTCACTCTAAAGGAACTGGAAGGTGTTTCTTCGCAGGAAACATGTGAGGTTCTGGGAATTTCTCCGAACAATCTGTGGGTCATGATTCACAGGTCCCGCAAGCATCTCAAGCAGTGCTTAGAGAAGAACTGGGGAGAATTGAATCGTTAATGTGGACCTGTAAACGAGTCGCAAAGAGCCTCGCTGAAACGCATTACAAAGGCCTCCCGGGCCGGAAGCGGCTGGGGCTCAAGGCCCACATGGCGTTGTGCTTAGTCTGCTCCCGCTACCATAAAGACGCCATGCTCATGCAGGATTGCGCAAAGGCGCTGGCCGAGCGAGAGCAGGCCGGCAACTGCCAGCTGCCGGCCCGTCTACCGGAGGACGCCAAAGAGCGAATGAAGAGGCAACTGCGAGACGTCGACTAGCGGTATATGCCAGAGGCTCTTGCCTACCTGGCGGCAATGCAGCCTAGATCAGGTGACCAAGGAAGGGCCAGTCTGTCTGGGAGCGGACCTAACGCTTCCGCAGCCTTCTTTTGCACGATCGCCTAATCGCTGGCGGCGATTACCCAGCCAGGCTGCCCCTCCGGCTCGGCGAACGCATCGGCTAGTCCCTCTCAGTTTTCCAGCCCCACTTCTCGTGCCATGGTGCCCCGAACTCAATCAGAGATGAGGCTAAAATGAGCGCAGAGACTGCTGGAGGCTCGGGAACAGTGGCCACAGGCGCCCAAGCCGCACTTGCGGAAGAGCTGGTGAAGTACAATCTGCAATCCTCGGACGTAGCCCAGATCCTACTCACAGATCTCTGGCGATCGCTGCGTGTTCAAGAATTTCCAAAGAACCTAGTGACTTGAGAGTACCGAATTCTCGGGGTTTAGATAGAGTACTCGTGGGCTTCGGACTTCGCCTTTAGCTTGCATAACTTCATGGCATGGCCAAGTCAACCATTCCTTCGTGAGCGCACGAAAGCGCTTATAGGCCGCAAGCTGTCGCCACCCAGAATCAAAGAGGAGAAGATCATGCAGCTATGGAATTGCTGATGGAACTGGGCGAAACTTCTGCGACCAGCCTGCTCACGGTGCACCACTTTCATGTGGATGTTGGTTGTATTTATCGGATTCACTACCCGCGGCGAACTGCTGGGCGTCACAAGCTTCGTCCGCTGTTTATGCCTCCGTTAAGCCTGCTATGACAGGATCCTTGAGTTCTTCCACAGCAACACCCCGAACCTTCAGAAGCTAACCCGGATTGGAACTGTCCTTGTCCTCGATAAACACCCGGGCGTGCTGCGCTGCAACGAACGAATCGTTTTCGTGACCGGCGGCATCAAAGTCGCCAAGTCAGGACGAAAGGTGCCCGCGGTCAAGACGCTTCACCAACAGTCCGAATCCAACACCAAGCCCGCCTACATCATGAGCCACTCCTGCCAGGCGATTTCCGTGCTTGTCACCAAGCTGTGGAGCGTCGTGGCCGTCCCATTGGCCCTCCTTTGTTTCCGGGCGATTTGCTCGACATGGTAGGATCTTGGCCGTGACGTTCCGAAAATGAATCACAGTCACGAGCAGCGGCACCGGTTACACACGCTGGATCATGGAGTATTCTGTGATTGACTCCGGTGGTTAGCGGCGCGATCCAACTATCTGACAGATCCACTGAGTCCCAGCCAATCATCTTCCTGAGCATTGACATATGATCGAACTGATCACGAAATCACTGGCCCTAAAGACCCTCATGTTTGCACTCTTCCTGGTGTTTGCCAGCAGCGCCTCGGCCCTGCAGCCTGGTTCCCCAGACCGGTCGCCCGACTTGGATGCGCTGCCGGGGTTTAAGAGCCCGCCGCCGGGATATGGGCAGGTCCCATTCTGGTGGTGGAGCGGATACGAGTTGGACGAGGAACGGCTGCTCTGGCAGGTGCGCGAGCTACACGCGAAAGGCATTAGCGGCGTGCAGGTAAACTACTCGCATACCGATGCGCCTGGCTGGGCGTCCGATGTGATGAGCTCGCCCATCTTCTCGGGCCAGTGGTGGCGGATCTACACCAAGGTCTCGGCAGAGTGCGACAGGCTGGGAATCGGCATAGGCCTGAGCACCTACACGCTGGCGAACCATTACCAGACCAGCCCATGCCGCTATCGCGGCGATCCCGATTCCGGCCTCTGCGGGCCGGTAACTCTTTTGAAACGGATGCTAGAAGGTAAGCAAGAGTGACAGATTTCACGTCCTGGCTGGGGACATCATGCGTGGTCGGAACACTCGGCGTTTCAGCGTTCGAGGTCAAGAATCCGCGTTGCGAATACCACAATAATCCGCAGGGCATTGATGCCCTGCATCCCCGGTTGAGCTGGGAAATCCACTCGGACAAACGCAGTGTCATGCAAGACAGCTACCGCATCCTCGTGGCCACGTCGCCGGAGCTGTTGAAGCGGGACCTGGGCGATGCCTGGGACAGCGGCGTCGTGCAGAGCTACCGTTCCATCCAAGTCGAGTACGCGGGGAAGCCGCTTGCCTCGAGAAAGCAGTATTTCTGGAAGGTTCAGTGCCGGACAGCCGAAGGCGAGGTGGCTGAGAGCGCAATGGCCTTCTGGAGCATGGGCATATTTTCTAAAGTAGGTTGGCGAGCACAGTGGATTGGCCTCGATGACCATGCAGACGACGACACCTACGAGGACGAATTCACCGAAGGAAAGCTCGTCATCACCAAGGCCATCCTCAAGGGCCAGCACAAATCCATCGGCGTGACGGCAACCCTCAATGCGAAGATCGCAAAGGGTACATTGGGGACCACATGCACGCCCGAGGGGCTTGGCGTAGAAGACCCCGGCGGCAGGAAACAGCTCACGGTCGACTATGAATACAACGGTAAGCCGTACGTGAAGCAGACACCCCTAGCGCATTGGCTCGGCGATATCTATCTGCCAGACGCCACGATGTATATGGACACGCCGGAGGGGCAACATGAGCGACGTCGCTGGGCGGTTCCGCGTCAGCTGCGAAAGGAATTCAAGGCCGGGGACAAGGTAACGCGCGCCACCCTCTATGTGACCGCGCTGGGTCTTTATGAATTCCGCATTAACGGGCAGCGGGTCGGGGATCAGCTCCTTGCCCCAGAGTGGACAGATTATCACAAACGAATTCAGTACCAGACTTTTGATGTTACGGATCTTGTGACAACCGGAACCAATGCCATGGGTGCCCTTCTGGGCAACGGATGGTATTGCGGGGGATGGATGTTTTGGGGGAAGCAGCTCAGGCCGATTTACGGCAAGGATCCCAGTCTTCTGGCCCAGCTCGAGATCGAGTATGCAGACGGCACTACCCAGGTCGTGCCCACTGATGAGACCTGGCAAGCCACGACCGACGGCCCCATCCGCTTCTCCGGGATCTACGAAGGTGAGATCTACGACGCGCGCCGCGAAATGTCCGGCTGGCATCAGATTGGCTATGATGCATCGGCCTGGAAAACTGTCGTGGTGAGAGGCAAGGATCTAGAGATCGGCGAGTTAGTCTGGCAGCGTAGTGAACCAATCCGTAAGACGCGAGAGATCACACCTATTGCTGTTTCAGAGGCCCGCCCTGGAGTCTACGTCGCGGACATGGGCCAGATCTTCAGCGGCTGGACGCGGCTGACCGTACAGGCACCGCCCGGCACGAAGATTACCATGCAGCATGGCGAGATTCTCAATCCCGACGGCACCGTCTACCTGGACAATCTGCGTGCCGGCCATTTCGGCAAAGGCGACCGCCAGATCGACCGTTATTTCTGCAGAGGCGGCGGAGAAGAAGTCTTCGAGCCGCACTTCACCTATCATGGTTTCCAGTTTGTGGAACTCCACGGGTTGTCGCGCAAGCCCACTCCTGAGCAAGTGACCGGCATCGCCTTCCACACGGATTTGGGCGAGGCATCACAGTTTACCTGTTCGAATCCCCTCCTGACCAAGTTCGTGCAGAACATTCAGTGGTCGATGCGCGCCAACATCATGGGCATTCCCACCGACTGCAATCAGCGCGACGAACGGTGCGGCTACACCGGCGACATGAACTTCTTTATGCCCGCGGCTCTCTACAACTTCGACATGGCGGGCTTCTTCAACAAGTGGCTGGTGGATGTGGAAGATGCCCAGATGCCGGGCGGATGGTTTCCAGATCACGCGCCTTACTATGGCCCCGGCGGCGGCCCGAATGTGGGTTGGTCAGATGCCGGCGTGCTGTGCGTATACCGGATGTATCGGGAGTATGGCGATACGTCCGTTATTGAGGAACACTACGACTCCATGGCGCGAGCCCTGGACCATCTGATTCGTACAACCAATCCGGACGGAACCCGGGGCGAGCAGGATGAGAAGGGGAACGAATGGCGCGTCGGCCTGACCGACCATGCCAAGGCTCCAGGCGGCAATAAGGTCTCCATCCTCACCGCTGGCACCGCCTATTTGGGCCACAACGCCCAAGTCATGGCAAAGATGGCCGCAGCCATCGGCAAGCATGCGGACTCCGCAACCTACCGTGCCTTGGCCGACCGCACCGCCACGGCCTTCGCCAAGCACCTGATTGACGCGGAAGGCCGCGTGCATTCTGACTCACAGACTGGCTACGCCCTCGCCTTTACCATGGGGCTGGTTCCCGAGGAGAAGAAGGAATTGGTCAGCCAGCGGTTTGGCGAACGTGTGGAAAAGGTGGGCCATATCGCCACCGGCTTCATGGGCTGCCCGCGCGTCCTCCAGGGCCTCGAACTGGCCGGTCGCAATGCGGATGCCTACAAGCTGCTGCTCGACGAGGGCTTTCCCTCCTGGCTCTATATGGCCCAGCACGGCAATACCATCTGGGAGCATTTCGGCAGCCGTCGACCAGATGGAAGTCCTTCCTGCCCGCGCATGAACTCGTTCACGCATTACGCGCACGGCGCGGTGGGGGCCTTTATCATCGGCCATGTCGGCGGGATTCGTCCTGAAACGCCGGGCTATAAGAAGATCATGATTAAACCAGTGATGGAGAAGGGATTGGACTGGGCCAAGACTAGCTATCACTCTATCTGCGGCTCGATT
>DMTJ01000330.1 GCA_003477185.1 Lentisphaeria bacterium | reverse complement strand
CCCGGGGAGGATCACCGCGAAGGGGCTCGAGAGCATCGCAAACCCCAAGGCTGCCGCGCCCGCGCAGTGCCAGCCCCAGTTGACTCGCTCTGCATTGGCTGTCGCTCGGGTGTAGCAATACAGCGCCGCAAACCCACCACTGGCCAGCAGTCCGTACTTCAGCGATGACACCCAAGCTACGGCCTCGACATTCACGGGATGAATGGCGAACCAGGCCGCGGTACAGGCAGCAAGCAGATCACACTCTCGCGTGCCGCGGTCCGGCCAAAGCTGCGGCACTGCTAAACGGAGGAAGAGAAACAGAAAGATGCTGGCCAGCGCGTGAAACAGGGCGTTGACCAAGTGATAGCCGCCCGCATCAAGCTGCCAAAGCTGATACTGGACGGCGTAAGCCAGCTGCCGAATTGGCTGATAGGATTTCCCGGGCGTGACTTTGAAGGATTTCGCCACGGCTTCCACCAGCGGCCCGGTGACCACCGGATTCTCGCTAACCAAGACCGGATCGTCGAAGTTTACAAACTGGTAGCTTCCCGTGCGCCCATAGAGAATCGCCACCGCCAGCACCAATAGACCGCACACCATTGGCGCAAAGTGTTTTGCGGACTCCGCATTTTTCGGCATCAGCCGCTGAGCGTTGCGATCTGCTCGCCGACTTTTAGCCATGTCTCATATCCCGCTGCCGAGTGCTGCACAAGATCGTCATCCCAGCGCAAGACGCCGGGCGCGAATACTAATACTACCGTAGAACCGCCAAACTCGAAGTAGCCCTTCTCATCCATCTTCTGAAACGTCTCTTCATCATGCGTTTCGACAATTCCCGAGACGCCGAACGCCCCCACTTCGACAAACGCAAAGGGCCCAAGCGCCTCACTCTCCAGTTGGTTCACGACGCGAAGGTTCTGGCCAAAGGCGTTCACCCCGCAGGCCAGCGCAAGCGGATTGACCGAGTGGTAGCGGCCCGGCACCCGGGTGCTGGATACGCGCCTGCCGCCGCATGGGAAGTGATATCTGTGATAATCCGCCGGACAGAGTCGTGCCACGAGCACATCGCCGCCGGAGAATACCGCTGCGCCGCATGCCAGCAACTCATCTAAGGAATATGAGCAGCCTTTCGCCGGAACCACGGTGCGCTCCGTGATGCTGGGAAATAGGAGATAGCGACCGTCTGCCGGCGCCACTATCACGTCTTCTGCGGAGTCATACGGCCGGGCATCCGGCTGTAGCCGGCGGGTAAAAAATGCCTGAAACGTCGGGTAGCTGTCTGCCGGATCCAGAAACTCCGCAGCATCTATCTCGAGGTGTGTGATCGTGGGCGCGACGCGACGCCGCGAGAGCCGGGAGTTGCAGTATGCCCCCATCAGCTTGGAGGGCCAGGCGCTATGAAAAAAGAGCCGAGCCAGAAACGGAATGCGGTCTCCGGCATACGCCCAGCGGATCATGCCGTCGCCGAGGACGACTTCAGTCTCCGGCTCGCTCTGGCCACGACGATAGAATTGTATATCTGCGGGCATCCAGGAGGGTCAGTTGCGCACCGCGCGACGCACCGAGGCGTCCTCGGCACGTTGCTCAAAGCGCAAAATGTATTTGAAGCGGTCGTACAGCCAGAATCCCGCCAGCACGATGGCACAGAGAAAGAGTGCTGTAAATCCGACGCTGAAGAGCTGGTCCGCGGTCGATCCGCGCGTGGTCATCGTCGCACGTCGCACCCAGCTCATCACGCCGGAAAACACGGACTGGTCCACAATGGTGGTAAACATGGCGTGGGTCAGCCCACGAGCGATCAGCGCAGCGATTACCACGAACGGAAGCACCATGCCGCGGTGACGGGACCAAGTCCGCCCGCTGGTTCTGGCGCCCAAGCGCATGTGGTCAAGCATCCGGGCCCGGGCCCGCAGGCCGCGCGCGTCTTCCTGTGACCATACCGAAATCGATGTAGGCGGTACGCTGAAATTACCCTGCGTTACACTGCTGAGCGAAATCTCGCGCGGCAACAAGCTCCGATTATGGCGACGCATCTGGGCCGCGAGCAGCAGATAGCCATGGTACATGAGATACTCTCGCTCGCAACGGGTCATCGGCCCGAGGGTGGCACGCAGTCCAGCGAGCGCCCGCACCAACTCACGAGGCAGGACACCGTCGATGTCCTCCGGTTCTGCTTCAATCTGCGGGTGCACCACACAAAGCCCAGCGATCGGGCTCTCGCGATCAGGCTCCCGTAGCTTGTCAGACAGCCAGCCTAGAATCCGACGGCGATTCTCGGATTGCATCAGGGTCACGACCGACGAGAGCCCGTTGGGCGTCGCAGCGCACACCGAAGGCGCAGAGCCATCGCAAACCAGTAGGTGGATCGGCGCGTGCACATGATTCTCTGGCTGTCGTAGCGTAGGCGTCAACTTGTTCTGTTCCGGCGGGGACAGTTCGAAATAGTCCAGTAGCGTCTCCATCCCCTGACTATCGGCAATGCCCCCGTCGGTCAGCACGGAATCATCCAGCTCCACGGCACCGAAAGCGTCTACATCTGCGGCCGACGCCGCCATCACGCCAGCCAACGAAAGAGCATTGCGATCTGCGCAATCGATCTGCTCCTTCAAGCTCTCGTTCGACTCGCGCCCGTAGACCATGCGCCGTCCATCCGTCAGGCAGGTGGTGTTGATCAGCAGCCGCGGGACGGTAAAAAACGGCCCGACCTCACGGTCACGATCGTTGTTCACATGCGGCAGGTCTGCCAGCGTCAAGGGCTCGTCAAACAGCTGGCGCTCAATTGTTTCCGCGAGCGCACTGCCGGGCTGCAACTTTCCCAGCCGCGCCTTAAACTTGTGCCATGGCTCGCCCAGACGATTTCTGCGCCCAATAACCAGACCTCGCTCCGTGGAGGTAAGGAAATCCTCGATAATCTCGTCGCACAACGCGATGCGTGAGCGATCCGGTTCCGCCGCCAATCGGGCATGCATCTCCACCAAGTAATACCCTCCGGCCAGTGATCCGCCACCCGTGGCTGAAATCACCTCTATATGCTCCATGATGCGCAACTCTTCGAGCATGCGAATAGCACCGAGCTGAAAATAGGCCGCCCGCAGCCCTGAACCCGAAAGCGCCAAGCCGATTCGCACGGACTGGCCGCCTGGGGGCCGCACCATTGATGGAATTGCTCGAGCTGGCATAATTCTCCAATCAGATTCAAGAGGGCGCGCTTGATTTGCGCAAAAGCGTATCCTATATATCCGACTTGCGGAAAGTTGCAACTTTTGGACGTGATAGATGTACTACTGGATTTCTCAAGGATTGGTGTTGGTGTTGGTCATCGTCTCCATCCTTCATGTTCACCTTGGGGCGGAACGCCGCTCTACCGAAGAGGCCACCGATTCAGCGCCGATGGGCGTAATTCGCGCCCTGATTATTGTCTGTGGCGTCGTCTTGATGGGGCTCAATGTCGCCACAGCCACCCGCATTGACGAGCGCCTAGATACGCAGCTGGCGGAATTCCAAGACCAGCTGGGCCGCCTGCAGTCACAAGTGGGCCGAATCGACGCCTCGGTCAGCAGCCTGGACGTCCTGCGAAGCAGTGAGGCCGCAGAGCTCGAACAGCTGGAAAGTGTGAGTAAGCAACAGCGGCAGCTCGTCGATAACCTGAATGGTGCCATTCGAGAAACCCGCACCGTCGCCACTGAGCTGAATCTGTTCACGCCCGTCCTGCGCAGCGTGGCCGCCGGCCGCGTCCAAGAAGATGCGCCTCCTTCGCGACTGAGCTCGACATCGACCGGCCATATTCGCATCTCCACGTCCTCATCAGGGCTGATGACGGTCGAAGAGAAAAAGATCAATGACGACCTAGCGGCGTGCAAGAACCAGCGGGATAAGCTGCTCCTAGACAAGGAAGAGGCAAGCGCCTCGTTCAAAGCGGCCATGCGCGGCAACATGCCCGCAGACAGCGTCATGCGCATCAATCGCGACTTCCGGGACTTTGTCGAAGATGCCGAGGAGCGCATTCAGCGGCTGGACCGCAAAATCAATAGCCTGCGTCTGCAACTCGGCCGCCTTCAGGAGCGTTAGTGCTCGCCAAGACTTTCAGCGCGGCACTCAAGGGTGTCGACGCATTTACTGTCGAGATCGAAGTAAATGCGACATTTGCCGGGGAAAAAACGCAGGTTTCCATCGTCGGCCTGCCGGATACGGCAGTGCGCGAGAGCAAGGAGCGCGTGCATTCCGCCCTCACCTCTTCCGGCTACTTTCACCCGCACGGCTTCACCACGGTGAATCTAGCCCCTGCGGACATCAAAAAAGTGGGAGCGGGCTTCGACCTGCCGATCGCAATCGGTATCATGGCTACCGGCGACGCCATGGGCGGTGTCGACCTCAGCCGTACGCTGCTAGTCGGGGAGCTCGCGCTCGACGGCGCGATACGCCCTACACGCGGTGCCCTGTCCATCGCGGTTCACGCGCGCCATCACGGCTACCACACCCTCATTCTGCCGAGCGAGAATGCGCATGAGGCCGCCATCGTGGACGGAATCCAGGTGATCGGCGTCAAGCACTTGACCGAAGCCACAGAAGTATTAAAAGGCCAGTCGCTCATTGAGCCAACGGTGATCGATGCTCTGGAGTACTTCTCCACACACATCGACACCAGCTTGGATTTTGCCGACATCAAGGGCCAAGAGACAGCCAAGCGCGCGGTCCAAGTAGCCGCTGCTGGCGGCCACAATTGCTTGCTGGTCGGCCCTCCAGGCACAGGCAAGAGCATGATCGCCAAGCGGCTCCCAGCCATTCTGCCATTGATGTCTCTCGAAGAAGCCATCGAAACCACCCGCATTCACAGCGTCGCTGGCCATCTCCCAATCGGCCAGCCGTTGCTCGTCGCGCGGCCGTTTCGCTCGCCGCATCACACGATCAGCGACGCGGGCATGCTGGGGGGCCAGAGCAACCCACAGCCTGGCGAGATCAGCCTGGCCCACCACGGTATCCTTTTCCTCGACGAGCTCCCCGAGTTCCCCCGCAAGGCCCTCGAAGTGCTGCGCCAGCCCATGGAGGATGGCCAAGTCACCATTTCCCGGGCAGCCGGTTCTTGCACCTTCCCCGCGCGCTTTCAATTGATCGCCGCGATGAATCCGTGCCCTTGTGGGCACTATGGCAGTTCTGGGCAGCGAACCTGCCGCTGGATGGACTACAAAATTGGCCGATTTGTTAATCACCAGAATATGGTCGTCTTCGTACACAATATTTAGGGGAATATCTTCCGCTACCCAGTCACCCTCAGCTTTAAGCTCCGCACTAA
>DMTJ01000267.1:267-7130 GCA_003477185.1 Lentisphaeria bacterium | reverse complement strand
ACCCAACGACATCCACCCGCACAACAAGATGGATGTGGGCAGGCGCCTGGCTCTCTGGGCACTAAAGAATGATTACGGATTGGCGATTCCTGCCTGGAGCGGGCCCTTGTATCGGAGTCATGAGGTCACGGGCAACAAAGTGATCATCAGCTTCGACCATGCAGGGGCGGGGCTAATGGCAGGCACCAAGAGTGGAATGGACAATGCACAGCAGACCGAGGCACCGCTGAAACGCTTCCAGATTTGTGGCGAGGACCGCGAGTGGCACTGGGCGGATGCCGAAATCACCGGTCCAGACGCCATCACAGTCTCCCATCCAGACGTGCGCCAACCGCTCGTGGTTCGCTATGCCTGGGCCCAGAATCCCGAGGGCGCGAATCTCTACAACAAAGAGGGCTTGCCCGCTTCTATTTTTACCACGGAAACGGAAATCCCCGCCAGGGAACCTCGCTGAGCAAGGTTCCCACAGCACGATGGAAAGGAGAAGGATGAACGTCATGATCGCGATTGCGATGATCGCAGCCACTCCCGCAGATGCCTTGGATGCGATTTTTCGCTTCGATGCTCTAAGTCCGGCAGACTGCTAGGCGATGGGATCAATCGAGACTTCGAGGCGTCTTACGTTGCGATCGGGCGCCGATATCTTGGGCGTACTCGCAGGGGCCGCAGGCTGGAGAGAGGTTGGAAGAGTACAGTAGTGGATGAATGAGTTACGGGTTAGCAGTCAAGAAGGCGCTCCTGGGCTGGGATTGTGGGGCAGAGAGTCTTCGCTGCTGCCCTGGCTTGCGACGCTGCAGGCAAAGGGAATCAGCTACTCGTCGGCGCGAGTCGGCAAGAAGTGGCTGATCCTGGTTGATGGGTGCGATGCGGCGCGCGCACAGGCCGAGATTGCGACTCTTGAGGCGGAGGGAGACCTCTGGTTTGAGCCGCCCTTGGGGCCTGCGTTACCAACTGGCGCGGGCACGGTCGCAGTGCTATTGGGGCTGCTTCTGATGTTCTCCCTGACGGGTGCCTCAGCAGGACACGACGTGGCTCTGCGGGCTGCCTGGAACAGCGGCGAAGCGGTGTGGACAGGCGAGTGGTATCGCTGCTGGACGGCGCTGTGGCTGCACGCAGATGCCACACATCTAGCCGGAAACCTTTTCGGCATGGCGGTAGTTGGCTGCGGGGTCTGCCAACGAAAAGGAGACGGCGTGGGCTGGCTGATGCTGTTCCTGTCTGCGGGAATCGCCAACGCCTGGAATGGCGCGTGGCAGACGCATTTGTCGATTGGAGCTTCGACCATGGTCTTCGCGGGATTCGGAATCCTGGTGGCTGCCTGGCAGGCCAGTGGGCGAGCGAGCTATGGGCAGATCGTGGCCATGCTGTTAGCATTGCTGGGGATCCTCGGGACAGGTGGTGCTCGGACGGACATTGGCGCGCACCTGTGCGGCCTTGTGTGCGGTTTCCTGATTGGGCGGGCGTTTGAGCACGCAGAAGTGGCGTTTGATAGCTTGCGGCAGGATTGGGCAGCGCTTGCGGTGCTAGGCTTGAATGTCGTAGCCTGGGGCGCGTGGGCGATTATGGCAGGCTGAGATCAATATCCAACAGCCGAAGGCAGGCGAAGTCTACGAATCTCCAATTCCCATCGGATCGATCGCCAATCCTGTGCCATCGATGGTTGGCCCTGCGTCTTCCCTTGGAAATTGGAAATTCCGTGTTGGCTGTTGGATATTGCTCAGGCGTTGCCAGCCTCTTGGAAGCGCACGCGTGGGTCGAGCAACCCGTAGGCGAGATCGGCGATGAGGTTGCAGATCACGATGAAGGTTCCGTAGACGATGACGGTGCCGATTACCAGCGTGAAGTCGCGGTTCAGGGCACTTTCGACGAACTTGCTGCCCAGCCCGGGAATGCCGAAGATCATTTCAACGACAAGTGAGCCAGTGGTGACGGAGGCGATCGCTGGCCCGAGATAGCTGACTACTGGCATCAGGGCACCACGCAGAGCATGGCGCAGAATCACGATGCGCTCGGGCAAGCCCTTGGCGCGGGCTGTGCGGATGTAATCCTGCTGCAGGACTTCGAGCATGCCAGCGCGGGCCAGGCGTGCGATGCGGGCTGCGAATGGGAAGGCCAAGGTGAGCGCGGGTAGAATCAGGTAGACCGGCGCGCGAATGCCCTCATAGCCGGTCAGTGGTAGCCAGTCGAGCTTCATGGCAAACAGAATCTGCAGCATCGGGCCAATCACAAAGGTTGGCAGGCTGATCCCGATGACGGCCAAGAGCATGGCACCTACATCGCGCGCGGAGTTTTGGTGCAAGGCGGCGATGGTTCCCAGAATCAGGCCCATTCCCAGCGCCAGGCAGAGTGCCAAGCCGCCGAGCAACATCGAGGCGGGGAGAGCACGAGCAATAATCTCGGTGACCGAATGGCCCTTGTGCTTGATCGATGGGCCCAGATCACCTTTTGCGAGGTCCGCAAGAAAGCAGCCGTATTGCACGGCTAGCGGACGGTCGAGCCGGTACTTTGCTTCAAGTGCAGCCATGACCTGGGGATCGACATTGCGGTCGCCTGAGAAAGGGTTGCCAGGCGCGAAGCGGATCAGAAAGAACGAGATGGTGATGAGGACCAGCAGCACGACCGGTGCCTGGAGTAAGCGAACCATGGCATAGCGAGCCACATCAGCGCTCCAGCCAGATGTACTTGAGCGGGTGATAGTCCCGCACATTGTCGTACCAGCCCAGAACTTGCTCGGCGAGCAGGCCTTGATTGACGTAGATGTAGAGCGGCAGGATAGGCATCTCCTGTTCCACTAGAATGCGCTCCATATCCTGAAACAGCGCGAAGCGAGTCGCTTTGTCTGGTTCATTAGCGGCCTGCTGCAGTAGCTCGTCGTAGGGCTTGCTGGACCAGCCGGTGCGATTGTTGCCGCCGTCGGAAACCCACATGTCGAAGAATGTATTTGGATCGTTGTAGTCGCCGATCCAGCTTGAGCGCGCGATCTGGTAATTTAGCTGATTCATGTCGCTTAGAAACACCTTCCACTCGGAGTTATGGAGGGAGATCTGCGCGCCCAAGTTGTTCTTCCATTGCTGGGATAGGGCCTCTGCCACGGCCTTGTGCCCCTCGCTGGTATTGTAAAGCAGTTCGACCTCTGGGAAGGGTTTGCCGTTCTGGCCATAGCCGGCCTCGGCCAACAGGGCCACGGCTTTCTCTGGATCGTAGGCGAGCCCGGCTACGTGTTTGTAGCCGCCTGCGGGGGGGCAGAACCAGGTGGCTGGCTCTTGGCCGCCCTTGAGAATATGGGAGGTGATCAACTCGCGATTGGTCGCCAAGGCAAAGGCTTGACGCACGCGGGCGTCGTTGAACGGCGGCTTGGTGCAGTTGAATCGGTAGAAGTAGACTCCTAGGTATGGCATGACGTAGTAATCCGGGTCGCGTTGCGCCTCCTCGATTCTTGCTAACGGGAGCGCTGGCAGCCAGTGCAACTGCTTCTTTTTGAAGAGGTTAAAGGCGACGTTGAGCTCGGTTTGCGGACTGACTGTAATCTTCTTGAGAGTGACGTGCTTGCGGTCCCAGTAGTGAGGATTTCCGGTCAGCTCGATCCGCTGCTCCGGGAGCCACTCGCTGAGGACGAATGGGCCGTTGTTGACGATGTTGTCCTTCCGCACCCAGCGATCGCCATGTTGCTTTATTACGGCCGTTGGTGTTGGAAACAGGGTGTGGAAGGCCACCAAGTCCAGGAAGTATGGGCACGGGCGTTCCAGCGTGACAACGAAGGTCCGCGCGTCTGGGGCTGTGGCACCGACTTCAGCGAACTCCGCAATATCGCCACGGTTAAAGGCCTCGGCGTTCTTGACCGGGTAAAGCTGGTAGGCGTAGGCTGCAGCGGTAGTTGGGGTGAGGACGCGCTCCCAGGAGGCCATGAAATCCTGGCTGGTCACGGGCGAGCCGTCTGACCACTTTGCGTTCGCTCGCAGGTTGAAGGTGTAGCTGAGTTGATCAGCGGAGATGCTCCAGGCCGCGGCGACACCAGGGCGCGGCTCAAGCGTTTCTGGGTCCAGCGAGATCAGGCCTTCGAACAGCGCATCGACGATCCGTGATTCGGGAACGCCGGTGATGAGTGCTGGATCCAGTGTCTCTGGCTCCGTTCCGTTGTTGAAGACGAAGTGCTGCTCGGTCTCCCTCCAGGCATCGCCTTCTGGAAGCAAGCGTGCTTTCCAGGCTGGCAATTCGGCTGCCGCTGCGGAGTTCGCAATCCACAACATGATCAAGATCATCACGAGCTGTCGCATGAGAGGCTCCCGAGGCAGGCTGGTTATTCGCTGACTGCGGATGAGGACAGCGAGAAGATATCGCGCAACTGCTCTGTACTCAAATTCACGATCAATTGCTCGCCGGAAGGAATGATATTCGTGGCCAATTCCTTCTTCTGCTCGATCATCTGATCGACCTTTTCTTCGACAGTTCCGATGCTAATCAGCTTATGTACTTGCACGTTCCGCGTCTGGCCGATGCGGTAGGCACGGTCTGTGGCCTGGTCTTCCACTGCCGGGTTCCACCAGCGGTCGAAGTGAAAGACGTGCGAGGCTGCAGTCAGGTTCAAGCCGGTACCTCCCGCTTTCAGCGAGAGAATGAAGATCGGTGGGCCACCGTCGCGTTGGAAGCGGTTGACCATGTCATCGCGCTGCCATTGGGGAGTGCCGCCGTGGAGGAAAAAGACCTCTACGCCGAAGTGCTGCTGCAGACGCTTCTCCATCATCTTGCCCATCTGTGTGAACTGGGTAAAAATCAGGGTCTTGTCGCCTTCTTGAAGGACCACCTCCAGCATCTCTTCCAGGCACTGGAACTTGCCTGAACGCTCGGGTCTGAATTCGCTACCGTTCTGAGAAAAATGGAGCGGATGGTTCGTGATCTGCTTGAGCTTGGTGAGGGTGGCAAGTACGATTCCCTTGCGGGCAATTCCCTCGCGCCCTGCGAGCTTCTCGAGCATGTTGTCCACGACTTCCTGATACAAGGTAGCCTGCTCGGTGGTCAGGTTACAGTAGACCTTCATTTCCTGCTTCTCTGGAAGATCGCGGATGATGTTGCGGTCTGTCTTCAAGCGGCGCAGGATGAACGGCTTAACGATCTTTCGGAGCAGCGCTAATTGTTCGTGGTCGCCGCCGCGTTCGATTGGCAGTGCGAAGTTCGCACGAAAGTTCCCGAGGTCTCCGAGGTAGCCCGGATTCAGGAATTCCATGATCGACCACAGCTCGGTCAAGCGGTTCTCAACCGGCGTGCCGGTGAGGCAGAAGCGGAATGCGCCCTTGAGTGAGCGCGCCGCGATCGTCTGCTTGGTGGCGGGATTCTTAATGTTCTGGGCTTCGTCGAGGACGATGTTGCGCCATTCGGTGCGCAGGAAGCTGAGTTGATCGCGGACGAGCAGCGTGTAGGTCGTGATGATCACATCAGATTCCTCCAGCGTCTGGAGAAACTGATCGTAGACGACGCGGTCGGTTCCATGGTGCACTCGTACGCGGAGGCTCGGCGAGAAGCGCTGGAATTCTCGTTCCCAGTTGCCGACTACGGACATCGGGCAGACAACCAGTGATGTGCCATTAGACTCGGCATTGTGGACATGATCTCGCAGCAGCAGCGTGATGGTCTGGATCGTTTTTCCCAAGCCCATGTCGTCTGCCAGACAGGCGCCAAAGCCGAGCTGGCGTAGAAACCACATCCAAGAGAAACCGACAACCTGATAGTCACGGAGCGTGCCGACCAGCCCGTCTGGTACGGGCAGAATTTCGAAGCCATCCCCTGGCTTGAGTTCGTTGAACAGCCGGCCGATGTCGCCTTGCACTTGGATGTCGAGAATGGGCAGGCCGCCTTTCGCAGGCATGGCCAGCCCGGCTTCGAGGGCCCCGGCCAGCGTTGCTTCTCCACTGGTGCCGTTTTCGTCCATGATCTTGACGGTGTTCTGCAGCACTTGGGCATCCAGGCGCATCCATTTTCCACCGTGGTAGACAATCTCCGACTTGCTTTCTGCCAGCTGGCGAAACTCATCCTCGGTCAGGATCGTATCGCCCACGGAGACTTGCCAGTGGTAGGAGACCAGCTGGTCGACCCCGAGGACGTGCTCGCGATCGTAGGTGATGCCGGAACGTGGCGCAATCTTAACGCGCAGGCCCAAGGCCTTCTGCGAACTCCGCAACCATGGCGGTAGGATGACCGGAAAGCCTTCCTTCTCAAGGGCGGCCACGGTCCCATCGAGGAACTCCATAGCCTCGGCCTTGCTCATTTCCAGATAAGCTGGCTCGCGATCGGCAAGTGCGCGACTGAGCGCCGGCAACGTCGCACTGGCAGTACCCAAGCCGCCGAGAATGACTTCAGGCAGGATGGCGTTGCCGACTGATTCCTGGGGCTTACCACTCCAAACTTCGTCTGCTTCCACGCGGATAGACGGGTCCCGAATCGAGCAGAGCATAAACTCTAGGCGCCAAATCTCGTTTGCTTCTTGCGGGCTGATCATGCGAAACCCAACGCGTAGTCCAGTTTCCCCCGGCATCGGGCGCATCCCGGCATTCCACTTGTTCACCTGCGAGGCGAATCCTGTGAGCTGCGTATTATTGGCACGCAGCTCCGTGGCCAAGACTGGCTTGCGCAGCTGCGCCACCCACTGACGTGGCAGGGTAGATTTCCCTTTACCTTTCGGGGCGGCAGCTGGGGGCCTCATTCCTAAATGATGGCGGACCAAGTGGTCTACGCAGGCATCAATGAAAGAAAGCGCTAAAAGTTCGGGGTTGCGGCAGTTTTCCAGCTCGTCATCGAGACAGAAGTTCCGACAGATGCCTGGCACCGAGTTCGCCAGCTGCGCCCAACGGTCTTCCAGATCCGGGGGGATG
>DMTJ01000267.1:0-234 GCA_003477185.1 Lentisphaeria bacterium | reverse complement strand
GAGCCGTAGTACTTCTGCTGCATATCGATCACGCCCGGCATGTAGAGCCGCTCGTCTACCAGGTACTGGCTGAAGTCGGTGAGGACACGCCAGTACTGGAGGGAAGGTGCCCATTGGAGTTCATCGGCCACGTGGGTTCGCACGGAGTGCCCGAGGAGGTATTCCACGGCATCGTCAGTGAGGGACTCGGCGGTCGCAATTTTATAGCGCCGCAATTCCAGGTTCCCACTTACG
>DMTJ01000199.1 GCA_003477185.1 Lentisphaeria bacterium | reverse complement strand
GCCTTCTTCGACAACGGCGACGCGTGTTTTCAGTTGTTCCTGGTTAACTATTATCTGTTTCATGATTGACATTCTGTCCTGTTTGCAGCGGTGTGCCGCGTAGGAATTCAATGCCGGTCATTTCTCGTTTGCCCTGTGGGACAATCGTTTCAATAGACAGGGCTTCATTCCCACAAGCGACTTTCCACTCGTGTTTGTCTGCAGCCAGTATCGTACCTGGGAGGGCATCGTGTTGGCCCTCGGCGATGCTGGCAGCGGTGATGATAATCCGTTTGCTTCCGCCTCTGGCGGGAAGCTGAAACCACGCACCTGGCCAAGGGGTATAGGCTCGAATCTGTCGTTCGATGAGGTTGGCGGGTCGAGAAAAGTCGACGCGCCCGTCATCTCGCGAGAGTTTTGAGACATGGCTGGCCTGTTCGTGATTCTGCGGCACGGGCCGCAGTTGATGGGTAGCGATCTTCTGCAGTTGGGGCACGACTATCCGGGCTGCCTCTTGGGACAGTCGATCTTCGAGCTCTGCTGCATTCTCGCCTTGGCGGATGGTGACGTTGTGACGGGAGTAGACGGGTCCTGAGTCCAGGCCCCGCTCCATTTGCGTAACGCTAATGCCCGTCACGCTGTCACCGTTGAGGATTGC
Source organism: Lentisphaeria bacterium (assembly GCA_003477185.1). Lineage (GTDB taxonomy): Bacteria > Verrucomicrobiota > Lentisphaeria > JABSQK01 > UBA12247 > UBA12247. The sequence goes on along the minus strand of DMTJ01000199.1, from coordinate 3,833 downwards.
GGCATTGATTGGGGCGGCTCCCCGATATGCCGGGAGAAGGGAGGCGTGCAAATTAACACACGCCTTGGTGGGGAGTTCGAGCAGCTGGCTCCGAAGTAGCTGCCCAAATGCGAATACCAGCACGATGTCTGGCGCACATGCGGCGATCCGATCAATGACCGCAGGGTCATTAACGTTCTCTATCTTTGCGATGGGTTGTTGGTGTTGTTCGCACCAGGCGCCGATTGGCGTAGGGGCAAAACCACGTCGTCCTTGCCGGCGGTCCGGCTGTGTTCCGACTCCCATGAGTCGCACTGAGGCCGCAGCCATCAACGCAGCGAGGGTGCGTACAGCGATGGCGCCAGAGGCTAACAGGAAGACCTTGATTTGGGGCATGGAAACCGAAGAAGTGTGGCTTTTGGGATGGGTTGCCGGGGTGTATCGATCTAGAGATCACACCGACAGGCGGGGCTGCGGATTTTTCAAGCCGCTGTCACAGTCAGGTTGAGCATTAGTCAGACTGGGACAAGCGGGTAAGTTACCACCATGAAGTGGATTCGGAAACTTAAAGTTCTCATAATGACGCTGGGGGCCCTAGCGGTGTTGCTGCTGGGGCTGGTCTGGTGGGCAACCGTTTGGGGCGTTCCAGGCGCCCTGCTCGTCATGATCACGGACCGGATTCAGGACGAAACAGGCGTGGCTGTGAAAGTGGACCGCGCGGTGTTTCGCAATGACCGGCTGGTGGAACTCCGCGGCTTGACGGTCCATGACGGCGAAGAGGTGCTGATGCTGCACGGGGATCGCGTGATCGCGGAGTTCCCCAAGTCTGGCTGGCGCGGACTGCCGGAGTTGACGTTGCTGGACGGGGCCGTCGTTTATGGCGCGGGAACGCCAGATGAGATCGACGCGCCGCTTTCGCATGCTCGGATCACGCCGCTAAAAAAGTCGATCCGCGTGGCCGCGGCTGGTCGCTGTGGCGCGCTCCAGCTGGATTTACGGGTTGGGTTGATTGGGACCCTGCCGAAACAAGCGAAAAAGCGCAAGAGATTCCGTCTGAAACGGCTACAGGCGGACGGAGCGTCTGGCGAGTTGATTCGCGAAATTCATGACGCGATCAAGTGCGCGGACCGCGGGTCCTTGCGCTGCCGGATCGATGTCTTTCTGCCGAAACCCTCGCAATCGCGGGGGACGGTGGATCTGCAAATCTCCGACTGTCTGGTGCGCGGGATTGCGCTGCAGAACCTGCAATTTGGGGCTTCGAGCCTGGGCGGGCACGTGCAGGGCGACTACGCGGTGACGGCGGACGGCGGGCAGCAGGTGTCGGGATCATTCGAGCTTGGAAAGGACATGGTCCTTTCGACGCGCTTGGCCGGGGCGGTGTGGCCGACTCGGTGGCTGACTGCGGTGGGACAGAAGTTGCCGCTGGCGGAGCTAGAGTTTCACGATCTGGTGGACGTGCGGGGGAATTGCAGCTGGCCAATTCGGGGGAAGTGGGGTGAGATTAGCGCTGACGCCTCGGTGCGAACGTCGGTCACGGTACGCGACGCGCGGTTTTCCAATTTTGGCGCGCGGCTGATGCTGGAGGATGGCGTGCTTCGTTTCGCGGATGCCCGCGGCTTTGTGAACGGTGATGGCCTGATCAAGGCCCACGGTCAGTTCGACCTCGACACCCGACGGATCTACGTGGGCTTCGAAGCCACGGCTGACCCCTTGTTTGTCCGTGACATCAGCGGCAACAAGCCGTTTCGCCGTGATTTTGCCCAGTTGATGTCGATGTTTGAGTTTGCGCCTGGCCAGTACCCGTCTGCAGAAGGGGAGTTGTACGCGTGCCCGGAATGGCCCCGCGGCGGGCTGATCATGAATCTGAAGGCGTCCGGGCAGAATGTGCGCTATATGGGGACGCGACTCGACCGGGCCAGTGCTGAGTTGCTGGTGGATGTTCCCGATGCGTTAGTCTTGATCGACAATCTTTCGCTCTCGATTGGGCGCAAGGAGTTCTCGGGGCGGCTGGCGCGGGAGTTCCGGGCACCGCACATCGATCGACCGCGGGCCATGGAGTTTCGGGCGCAGTCAAACCTGCCGAGTGATGAGCTGTTTCGGGTGATTACGCTGGGCTGGGGAAAGCGCCAGACGGCAAAGGGCAGACTGGCAGTGGAGGCTGAGGCGGTTGGTCGTGGCCGGGTCTACATGGACTCGCAGGATCACGATGTGGATGTGCGCTACCGGACGCCGCGGTTTCAGCTGGAGAATGGGGAGAGCCGAAATTTGACAGGCGAGCTGAGAGTGCGCGGGCGAGAAGTAACGACTCAAAACCACGCCGAGTCAATCCGCTTGAGTCAGTGGGAGTTGGGCGAGGCTGATCTTGATTTCTGCTTCAAGCCCGGGGCGCCATCGTTATCGGTGAAGGCTAAGGAGGCCGTCCGTGGTGACCTCGCGGTGGAGGAACTGGTGCTGGATGGAGTGTATGATCCGGAAGATGACGGCAGGCTGCTTGGGATCGATGTGCGCTCAAAGGCGCTGAAGGTGGCCGAGATCCGCGTGGCAAACGCGGAATGTGCCGTTCGCTTCCAGGAAGAGGGATTTACGGCCAAGGTGCACGGCGAGAGCGCGGCGATTGATCGTCTGCAGGCGGGTGAGGTAGAGGTCGAGTTGACGCAGAAGGGGAACGCGCTCGTGGGAGCGCTTAAGCTGGCTAGCATTCAATGCGATGAAGTCACTGCCGAAGCGATCAGTGGGACACTGGAGCGAAAAAAAACTGAGGACGGTGAAGTCTTTCACTTTGCTGGCACCTCGGGAGCGTGGGCGCTGACAGCTCCCGAAACCACGGGATCGGAGGCGACGCTGAAGGGTGCCTTTGCTGCGGATGGCTGGGCGTTGGATGCCGGCTTCGATCATGCCGTGTTTATGGCAGAGGGGAAGATGCAGGGCGCGGTCGTGCGACTCGATCAGCGGGGGAAGCAACCGCTGGCGCTGGCGCTGACGAGTGACGCCTTTACCTGGGGGGACTGGACGCTTACCGGGACAACGGCTCAAGGGACGGTTTCGCGAGATGCCACCCGCCTGCACGTGACGGCAGAGTCGGTGGCGAAGGGCGCGACGACGGCCACGGGCTTCAGCGGAGTTGGGGCCTGGAGCGACGGAGACTTATCGCTGGTCAATGCAACCGCAGGCTTCTATGGCGGTGAGCTGCGTGGGGACTTCTTTATGAATGTGCCCGCAGAGCGCGGCACTACGTTCTGGGTGATGCGCGATGTGGACGTGAATCAGTTGAATAAGGCACTCAAGCCCGACAAGGCCACGAAGGTCAAGGAAGGGGAGAAGACGCCCACTCTCACGGCGCGTGCGAATGTTTCGATGAACGGCTGGGGAGAGACCCTGACGCTGAGTGGGAGTGGCCAGTTGAACGTGGTCGACGGCAACTTCGTGCGCTATCGGATCCCGATCCTGTCGGACTTTCTCGTGGCCGTGAGCAAGGCGCGAATCCTGGGTTTGATCACCACGCCTATTTCACATATGACTCGCATCAGCACGCTGAGCACGGATGTGGAATTCGCGGGTACGAAAATGAAGTTCCAGTCTTTGCGGACCAATGGTGAGGTGATCGCGGTCGCAGGCAGAGGCTACTATGATTGGAAGGAGCCGTGGTTGGACGTCCGGCTGCACGCGGAGTCTTTACCCGGGCTATGGAAACGACTGCCGCTGGTCGATGACCCATTTAAAATTGTGCTGGCGCGGCGCGCCACGGGCACTTTCTCTGACCCGAAGTGGGAAGAGATCAGCGGGCTGCGGGACTTTTTCCGCGACACGGAAAAGGACATGAATTGATTGGTTTCAATATCCAACAGCCAACAGGG
>DMTJ01000183.1 GCA_003477185.1 Lentisphaeria bacterium | reverse complement strand
GTTACTCAGGAATGAGACGTCATACGCAGCCGCATAGATGCTCTGGCCGATAAGTTCTGCGTAGATCTCGGTGGGGAGCTTGCGCTGCTTCAGGTAAGTCATGAGCCGGGCGCGGTCTTCGGGTGCATGGCGGTGGATGAGCAAAGACGCTACGTAGCGATTCAACAGTGACGTGGCATCTGCGGGCTTAAACAGAGAGGTGATTGTCTGGTTGACGTCGTCATCGCTCATGCTAAGGAGCCCAACAGCCTCACGGAGCAGATCGTAGCGGGTCTCATCGGCAAGTTCATCATTCTTGATGGCGGCGAAATATTGCGGGCGCAGATCCTTGTTGGCCTCGGAGAGCATGTAGCCCGCGTAGCTCTTCAGGTCCTGCTGATCTGCAGCAGCAAAGGCAGCAGCGTATGCTTCGATTGCCTTGGCGGAGGGGGCGTCCTTGAAGTGGTTGCGCAAGGCGATGTGAATCCCGGCATTCAGCTGATCTGGCACGATCATGGCGGCGAGCACGTTCTCAGCTTCGCGTTGGAGCCCCATCTGCTTCACCAATCGAATCAACATCTCGCGACCACTCGGGGTGTGATTGAGCGCAGGATTGTACGGAATGTCGTCTCCGCGATAGGCGAGGCGGCTGGTCGGCAGGGCTTTGATGACGGCGCGGCGCAGCAGCTCCGCCGTGGTACCGTTCTGGAGAATGGCGCCTGCAGCTTCGGCCTGCACGCCTGAATCTGGGTCCTGCAACAACCGAGCCATGGCCGTAAGGATAGCCTCGCTTTCTGGCATGTCGTTGAGCGCGCGCGCGGCGGCGCGGCGGACATCACGCGCGGCAGCCGTGGACGCTGCGATAACGCCGCGCTCGACATTTCGGACGTGGTAATGGGCCCGGGCACACAGCAGCCATTCAAGCTCGACGATGTTCTCAGGAGTCGGGTTGGCGACCTGGGCCTTTACCTTGGCGGTATCCAGCCCACTGCGAATGCGGGCCGCAGTCTTTTTCGGGGCGTCGCCAGTGGGGCGAATGTCCAGAGAGCGTACGAGCAATGACGCCAGCGATAGCGGAATCCCGCCGGTGGAAACGTCTGCTGGATCATACCAACGCATGCGCACATTTCTGCCCTCAATGGGGTAGATACCAACGCCAAGTGCTGGCACTCCGTAGCCGGAATAGGTCTGCACCGTAATCTGCTCCTCTACCTCAGCTGCGGACACTGTGCCCTCGCGTAGTTGAACCATGAGTTCCTTTGGCGCCATGCGGGTGCGCGTCAGATCTGAACGCCACTTCAAAAACACCAGATAGCGCTTCCTTACTTCAGGCTGCACCTTGGCGCTGCCAAGGTCGTACGGGTCATTGAACCCGCCGAACTCGATAGATGAGGTGGGCTCGCCACCTTTCAGTACAATCAGGGTCTTAGCGGATGCCAGCCAGCGACCGGCGCCTTGCATCTCCACCACAGCGATCAACGATGAACTACGAACGAGTTCAGGAAAGGCCGGCTGGCTCGAGCCGAAGCAGGAGGCTGCGATCAGTAAAACCGTGAAATATCTTAACCGACTTAACATGGTTTACTCGGACAGTATTGAGGGAACGGTCTTACACTTTATGCCCCGTTCCTCATGAAGCAAGACCGAGGACCGCCATTCAGACGTGCGTAGCGAGGGCCAAGTTCCCCGGGCCTACGGTCGTGGCCCGAAGAGTGCGGATCCGAGGCGCACGATGGTGCTGCCCTCGGCCGTGGCCTCGAGATAGTCGCTGGACATGCCCATGGACAACTCGGGAAGCGGCAACCCGGAGGCATCGGCGAGCTCATTGCGCAGTTCGCGCGTGGCCGCGAAGATGCGGCAGCGATCTGCGCCTGATGCGTCACGTGGCGTCATGCTCATCACGCCTTCAATAGCGAGGTTTGCGTACTCCGCAAACCGTGGCGCGAGGGCGCGAGCCGCCTCGGGCGAGAAGCCAGCCTTGGCCGCTTCGCCAGAGATATTCAGCTGCAACAGCACCCGCTGAGTGACGGTTTCTTCGGCGGCAATGCGATCGATGCGGTCCAACAGCGACAGCGAGTCGACAGAGTGGATGAGCTGAGCGTGCTGGATGGTCGCGCGGACTTTGTTGCGCTGGAGTCGCCCGATCATATGCCAGAGGCAGTCTTCGGGCATGAGGGGGGCCTTGGCCGTGAGCTCCTGCGGACGGCTCTCACCAAAATTGCGGAGTCCGCACGCATAGGCCTGCTGAGCCACCTCCACGGGAAACACCTTGGTCACGGCGAGAAGAATCGGGGGCTTGCCGGGGGCGGCTGCGGCAAGTTCGGCAAGGATTTTGGCGGGGTCGTGCATTAGTCGGGCAGTTGGTACCGCACTACACCACCGTTGGCAAAGAAGACGCCAAGCTCGTGCCGGGAGATGGGCAGAACAGCCAGGGCGTTCTCCTGTGGCAAGGTGATGGAATACGCAGGCTTGGTCTGGCGACGATAGTAGATGTCGATGGTCTTCTGATTGGCAACCGCGTAGTGATACTCGCTGACCGCGCCGGCTAGGGCGACGCCTTCGTTCTCAAGCAGAACGACTGGGCTCTCGCCGGGGGCACGCAGCCGGATGACACTGAAGCCGCGGCGGCAGATCACCAGTACGACGTCGTTGTGGGTGCCTCTGCGGAGTTCGCGAATACTGCTGTTAACGGAGATGGAGTCGGTGCCGATTCCCGGCCGAAAGAGCACGAGCTTGCGGCCCACGCCGATAATGGCGCAGTCTTGGACAATAATGAATGGCTCGCCGTAGGCCGGCCGTGTGAGGGTGCTGGCACCGCCTATGGAGACGTCGAATACGCCCTTTAGCACGCGATCGTGATACTGGGCAATGGCATAGCCGAAGGGGCCAGTGGTGAGGACCCACTGCAAGCCGTTGCGATCGTAGGCGATGCCAAGGACATTCGCTGGCAGCCAGTCGGGCCCGACCACGACGGAGTCAGCCAGGCGGCTAGCCCCGTAGCCAAAGGCTTGGGTCTGGGTGGCGCAATCGGGAAAATGCACCAGCGTGGGCATCTGGTTCTGCCCGTCGACAGCCACCAAAATGCGGGAACGGTGAGAAAGCACCCGCTCGAAGTCGAGAATGTCTTCCTGCCCATCCCAGCTGCAGCGGGCGATGACAGGCGCGCCTTGCGAGAAACCGGCGGCGACGAACCCGGTGGGAGCCACTTGCACGGCCATCCAGCGCGCCTCGATGCTCAAGTTGAAACTAGCCAGGGTCCGGACGGTCTCTTGGAGGGTGAATGTGCCGGCCACCTTGTCGCGCCAACGCTCAAAATGACGGGTGGCATCGCGCTGTAGGAGCGTATCTTCCGGAGCCAATTCCCGCAGGGTGCGTACGGCTAGACGCACGGTGGCAAGGTCGGAGCCACCGAGATAACGGCTAAGCAAGACTCTGGCCTGATCCGCGGCAAGCTCCCGCACCTCGCGGCCCGGGTAGCCCGATGCGATGTCCGCAAGCATTTGGGCGATGTCCGCATCTCGGAGATGTCCCGATGCCTCGAGGACGATATTCCCGACGATCTCAAAGGTCTGGGAATGACGGCCCAGCCGCCCCAACAAGGCGATGCGTTCGCGCAGTGCAGGAATCGCCTGGCGAGATTTGGGCCAGGCTGCGGCGAGGCACTCAAGGGCGGTCTCTTGGTCTTGCAGTTTGGTCTCGTAGAGGTGCGCGGCAGAGACGGTATTGCCCTGGCTCAGCTCCCTGGCGACAGCCTGCTCATAGGCGTTCGTGGCCTGTGCTTTCTGGCCCAGCTGTGCGTAAAGGTCACCAGCCTGCGCGTATTTCCCGTCGCTCTCATAGATGGGGATTGCTTCGCTGAGGTAGCCGCCAGCCACGAGGCAGCGCGCGGCCTCAAACGGTCGCTCAAGGTGGTCCCGATAGAGAGAAGCGGCTTCGCGATACTGCTTGCCGGCCTCGAGGATAGACGCAGCCTGCGCGTAGTCATGGGCAAGCTCGGCGAGAATGTAGGCGGCGCGGCGCGTGCGCCCCATGCGGATCTCGCGATTCGCCAGCTGACGATACAATTGCAGTAGCTGGTGCTGCAGATCTAGCGGGATGGTCCAGGCATCTCCGGCATCTCCGCCGCCAAGGCGGTCCAGGTCGAAATCTGGCTTTTGCTCGCTCAGATTGGCCTTGGGCTCTGAGGTGCCGCGCGAGGAACCGCCACTGAACGGGATCGCATACTTCAGGCCTTCATCTGGGTCACACTCGAGCATTGACACGAGCCGCTCGATCTCGACGCGGCGACGCATCTGCATCTTCTCGCGCATGTGACTGAGCTTTCCGTGCATCCACTTTCCCACGCCTGAGGAAGATCCGCCCTGGCCCTCATCTGGGCGCCCGGCCCGGGTTTGCATGGCTTGCTCCATAGCGCCTAGGCCGCGCTCGGCGCGTTCGCGCACCATCTTGCCGAACTTGGACTCTGTCTTTTTTCCGGGCAGCGCCTCGGGCTTTTCATTGGCAATATTCTCAGAGAGCCACGTCATGGAATCGGCGACCGCCTCGTTCGGGTCTGCTTGCACCGCCAACAGTGGGACCGACTCGCTTTCTGGGGCAACTGCGTGGAACCATTCGGTCTTAGGCTTGCAGGAAATACTTACGAGGTCTTGCAGGCCGTGGATGTCATTGTGTTCGATCGGGATCAGCCCGATCGCTGGATGCCAGCAGGCTTTCGGATAGGGAATGAGGCCCGCGAGTTCGGTTTCTGTGACGGCTGGCAAGATCTCCCGATCGATCGGGAGAAAAAGCGGCCCCATGGTCCTGTAGGCAATAGCGCGAGGGGATGGTTTGGGCGAAAGCGGCTGGGCAGCGATCAGCAACGCCCATGGCGTACGGTCTCTTACGCTGCTAGGCAGGATGTACAGGGGCATGTCCATAGTCGTAGATGGCCATTCAAGTAGGATTTCCAGCCAACGCCGAGTCCCGCTAATCGGGAGCAACCAGGCCCCGACATCATGTGGCGTGTTCGCCGGCGTGAGTTCAAGTTGCGCTTTCATTCGCAGGCCGCCAATACGGAGCGAAGCATTGGTTCGAATTCAGCACAATCTTGTTCTTCTCCATGGGTCAGTTCCTTCAGACCAAACACGCGGTTGGCCGAGGTCCACGCAGCAAGCGGTCCATCTGTGAGGGTAATGCAGATTTCTTCAGAGGCTGAGTCGTTTGCACGGATGTGAAGCATGTTGAGCGAGTCAAGAATGCAGGCTCCTCGCGGTAGTTCTGCCCGCCGCAGGGTGACGCCGAAACCGCGCGGCGAGGGGATGGCCATAAAGGTGGCGCGATTTACCACCAAGGGATCGCCGGGCAACAGACAGAGCACGCCATGGTCAAAGGTCAGGCCGAGCCAGCCTTGCTCTTCGTATTGAAGGAAGAGGTTTCCGGACTGGACCAGAGCGGCGGTGATCCCTCTGACTCCCGGACGAGTGGTCGCGGTAGCCGCGGTATTATGGCTCTCCAGCACAGCCTGCCATTCCTCGGTCTGGTCGGGGCGCAGCGTGAGCCTCTCTACGGAAGAGGACTGCAAGTCGTATTGCCAGAGCTGATTGGCGTTATCGCAGGCGATGACGAGATGCCCGTCTGGGGAGCTCTGCGCCCAGGTGACAGGCTTCACGACCAGCATATTCGTCAGGATACTACGATCGATCGAGCGATCGATAATTTCTCCGTCGGTGCCAACGGACCATGGCCCAAGGTGCCCGAAGCGGTCAAACGGATGGACGATCTCCTGCGCGTCGCCCATGCGGTCGAACTGAATGCCATTGCTCCAACTGAACTGGTACCAGCCGTTGTCTTTCTTATCCGAGCTCTTGCAGAACCGGCCATCATGATGCCGGAGCTTATGCTCCCGGCAGTCCACAGTCTGCAGTATCTCACCGGTCGCCAGATCGACCGCGTGTACTTCGGGCAGAGACACGTAGAACACGATGCCGCCGTCGACATAGGCCGGCAGCCCACGGCTGACCTGCAGTTGCACGGGCGAAGAGACGACGCGCCCAATGAGATCGGCCTGCACGGCAATCCGTGCCCGCGATTCGCCCGCACGAGCCAGAAGGATGCATTCCCCTTCTTGGAAGAAGGCGGCAGACGGCGTGGCCTCGGGTAAGCGTACGGACAGCAGGCGCGGGCAGCGCTTGGGATCGTCGAAATACAGCAGCGTCCCATCCGGCTGTAAGGCGATGGCCTGGTCCGGCCCGTTCGCGCACACGTGGCGCACGTCGACATCCGCAGGGACGCGCAGCGGAAACTCATCCAAGTCATAGATTAGCGGTCGTTCACCAGTGCTGGTAGCCTTGGTCGGCGCGCAGGCGTCACGCAGAATGCTTCGTTCCATCTCGGCATGCCGCAGGCGCAAGTTTCCACTGGAGGTGACGGAATAGATACAGAATTCACCATGGCTGTTTACTGTGGCTGCGTAGAGGTGAGCAGAATTCACCAGCCGCAAGTGCCGCCGAAAGTCCGGGTCCTGCAACGCGCGTTCATGGGTGATGAAGATGACCTCGCGGTCCCGCGGCGGTAACAGTCGCAGCAATTGGACCAGAGCCAGTCCGGGATGAGCGGTGGTCTCAAGCACCTCCAGGTGATCGATGAGATCGGCCCGCGACGAGAGACTGACGGCTTTTACCCGATCCTCATCACTGCGCCAGATCTGCACGGTGCCGTTCCCGGTGGTACTGGCGAAGGCAAGCGCAGCAGCGGTCGCCATAATGCGCGGCACGCCCCACATGCGGATTCCGCAATCCAACAGCAGAATGCGGTGACGATCCAGTGATTGCTGAGCTGGTTCGCGTCGCAGGTAGAGCGCTTCATTGTTCGCCAGCCGAGCTGCCATGGTTAATTCGTCGTATGCAAGCTCGGTAAGTAGCAGGCGATGGAGCTCTCCACGGTTCGAAATGTCCCCATAGCCGTCGCCCGTCACATCCACCGGCGAATGACACAAGCGCGGCAGATGGCTGGCGGGCACCAGCCGGTTCGCAAGATTCACCAAGGCGCCCAGCTCATCGTCCTCACGCAGTTGCTGGAGCAGGTAGCTGAACTCACGCCCCACCTCGAGTTCTTCGGGGGTGCTGGGGATGTCATCCAGTCCAGTTGCGGCCCGAACCGCGACCACGTTGAAATCGAGCTTTCTCAGTCCTTCGTGCAGCAGCTTGATTTGTCGCAACGTGTCGGCGAGCGAGTCTTCTGGCGACTGCGGCGGACGCGGCGCGAGGGACGTAGATAGATCTCGGAGAGCGCCAACGACACCTGGCGCGTCCTCTGACGAGACTTCTCGGCGGGGCAATACGAGCTCGGCCACCGTCGCCTGCCCGGTAGGGGACTGGCTAAACGGCTGCTCATTAATCTTTTCGAGGACCTCCATGGTCTCGTGCACCAACTCCTTGGCGTCGTCCCATTCCTCAGGGTAGATCGTGCAGATGCCGTTTAGAAAGGGGCTGAAGATGCCATGGCGCACCTCATCGCGAGACCAGTCGTTGGAGAAACTGACCATGAGCATGACCAAGGCAGGAAACGGCGGAAGGCCATCGTGCTCGAGGCGTTCAAGGATTCCCACGACCTGCTGCCGAAACGCGACCAGCCGACCATTGGCCAAGGCTAGCTCCACGCCGTCTTCCGACCATTGCCAGAAGCTCTGCTCGTGTGGCGCGAAATGGGCGCGTGCGATCGTTTCGCTCATAAATTTGTTCAGCGGAAATTCAATGGTTGCCTGACCGGCGCACAGTAGGGTGTTTTTGTGGCTCGACAAGTCACTGGTCCAATCTGCGATGGCTCGTATCGTTTGGCTTTACGCGTCGGAACCATCGGCGCAAGGCGCTGTCACAAGCGCTCGCCTGCGCGCCTCGCGCATCCCGTTCAACTAATACGCACCGTGCATGAATCGTAAACTACTTGTAATTATTTCGATCGCCGCAGCCCTGCTTCTTGGGGGATTGGCTTGGTCGTATGTCGCAGGCGGGCCGCCCAAAGTCGTCTCCGTCTCGCTGAGCGAGGGACCGCATTTTTCTGGGAGCCTGATTCCATTGACTCTGGTTTTGGAGTCATCCGGCATCGGCACGCCGGATAAATACGTGGAGATGAAGCTGCCGAAAGGGCTCGAGGCACGAAAGCAGGAACTGACCGTGAAGGGGCGACCGCGGCTGGGCGGCTGGCGCTACGAGGTGCGAATTCCCCTGCAGGCGTTTGAGGTGACCACGTTTCCCGAGTCCCAGGCCAAGCTGGGCGTGGTCGCGGAAAGCGATACGAATGATGACACGCTCGCGTTCACCGTGCCGGAGATCGTGATTCAGCCGCGAGATCAGCCCGAGGCGACGAGCGCCGCTGCACTAGACAGCAGCGTACTTGGCGGACGCAGCGTCTGGTTTTACATCGGCTGTGCCCTGGCGCTGCTCGTGACAATCGCGGTGATCCGCTACTTGCTGCGCCGCGGCAACGAAGCAGATGGTGCCGTGACGCGTAAGATCGAGCCCCCATGGACCCTGGCCGAGCGCGCCCTCGGCGGCTTGCGGTCTTCACTGCCGCTGCCAGCGAACGAAGTCTATGTCGAGCTCACCGACATCGTCCGCCGCTACATCGAAGCGCTTTATCAAGTCCCCGCGACCGAACGCACCACCCCCGAATTTTTGAAAGAGATCAACCGTCCGAACAGCCAGCTCAGCACCGACCACCGCTTGCTACTCGCGGACTTTCTGAGCTCGGCCGACATGGTCAAGTTTGCCCGCATGGATGCGACCGTCCGCCAACTTGAGGAAAGCATCGACAAAGCCAAAGAATTCGTGGTCGAAACCAGCGAAGCTGTGCGTCAGGCGCAGAAAGCCGAGGAATCCGCGTGAACGGCGAGTTTCTACATTTCGCGTCCAAATGGATGGCCGTGCTGATCATTCCGCTGGCGGTGGCAGCTATCCGTGGCTGGCTGCTGAAGCGCCCATCGCTGCGAGTTTCTTCGCTCGAGCCAGCCCGGGCCGGTCGCTCGCCGGTCAGCATGCTTCTGCGCGTGCCGCTGCTGTGCGAGGTCATCGGGCTCGGCTTGTTGATCGTCGCACTTTGTCATCCGCAGGCAGGACGCAAAGAGACAATCACCCGCAAACAAGGCATTGACATCATGCTGGCGCTCGACAGCTCCACCAGCATGGATATTTACGATGCCCCCGAGAATATTCGCACGGAGGCGGCGCTGGCAAACGGGATCCGCAATGCCAGCATTCCGCAGCGCATTGCTCTGGCTAAGCAGGAAGTGGCGCGTTTTATTGACCGGCGCCCGAACGACCGAATCGGGCTAGTTGCCTTTGCTGGCGTGACCTACACAGTCTGCCCACCGACGCTTGATCATGACTTCCTGAAGTCGCACCTCGCGCAGCTCAAGACCGGCATGATCGAAGATGGCACTGGCATCGCCGCACCGATCGCTGGCTGCGTCACCCGGCTGCGAGATTCCCCAGCCAAGAAGCGCGTCATGGTCCTGTTTACCGACGGCGCGGATAACCGGGCGATCAAGATCACAC
>DMTJ01000113.1 GCA_003477185.1 Lentisphaeria bacterium | reverse complement strand
GTAGTCCGAAAACGTCTCGAGGAATTGCTTCAGGTGCTTGATGTCCAACGGTCTCCCCATGCGGAGCAAATGTAGTAAGGCCTCGTCGGGCTCTGCAACCACCTGTTCGAAGCACCTAGCGATATGATCCCATCAGGGCTGTTGAGGCAGGCCGCAGGCCCCTACCGAACTGCCTGGAAATCACATTGGCTAAGGTCCACAGGTCTGTCAGCAGTTGGTGGAATTGCGGGTTCAGTTCATTATAGTGGCGGCTTGGATCTCGGAAGCCCGGTGCAACCGAGGCAGGAGCAGTTGCAACACGAAAGAAGGGCCGTGCCGTGCGCTACGAGACCGATGATGTAAGAATAGCGGCGATCAAGCCATTGATTCCTCCGGCGATCCTCATGGAGGAGTTGCCGGTGGGGGAGGCAGGATCGGAGACGGTGGCAAAGACCCGGCACCTGATCGGCGCGTGTCTGCGTGGCGATGACAAGCGGCTGGTCGCTGTCGTGGGACCTTGCTCCATTCACGATACGAACGCGGCCCTGGAGTACGCAGAGCGCCTGCGGGAGCAAGCGGTGCGGTTCGCGGAGGACTTGCTGATTGTGATGCGTGTCTATTTCGAAAAACCTCGGACCAGTGTGGGCTGGAAGGGACTGATCAACGACCCACTGATTGACGGCAGCTTCAACATTAACCAAGGGCTGCATGTGGCGCGGGGCCTGTTATGTCAGCTGGCAGATCTTGGGATGCCAGCCGGCTGCGAGTTTCTCGATACGATTATGCCGCAGTTTTTGGCAGATCTGGTGAGTTGGGGGGCGATCGGCGCCCGGACCACAGAAAGTCAGATCCACCGCGAGCTGGCATCGGGTATGTCTTGCCCGATGGGATTTAAGAATGCCACAACTGGGAGCGTCCAGGTCGCCATAGATGCGATTGAAGCAGCACGTCATGCGCATCACTTCCTGTCAGTGACCAAGCAGAGCGTTGCCGCGATCGTGGCGACGCAGGGAAACCCGGAGTGTCACGTCATTATGCGCGGCAGTAACCAGGGACCGAATTACGACGCGGAAAATCTGGCCAGCGCCTCGAAATTACTCAAACAGCAGCACCTCAACCCCCGCCTGATGGTCGATTGCAGTCATGGCAACAGCCACAAGATCCCAAGTAACCAGATCACGGTCGCAGAAACCCTGGCGGCACAGATCGCGACAAATCAAGGTACAGTATTCGGCGTGATGATTGAGAGCAACCTAGTCGCCGGGCGTCAGGAGATCGCCCAAGGGCGCGAGCTGGTCCATGGCCAAAGCATCACCGATGCCTGCTTGGGCTGGGAGGATACTGTTACGGTGCTGGAAACACTGGCAGCCGCCGTCCGCAAGTCTGCCTAACAGAGCGTGGATGAACTAGCACCTGCTCCGAACACGCCTCTCGAGCACCTTGCCGCATAGCTTCCGTAAGTTGTTCGACGATTAAAGGGTATACATCTCATAAATTGACGACCGCCAGGGAGCACGTCGTACTTCTACCAAGGATTGTCTGGTTGCGAACTCCGCAAAACCAGGGGACTGCGCAGCGTGGGGTGGATGATCTCAAGCTCGCTGTGATGGAGGGCAATCCGATGCGCGGGCCAACTGGCACGGGTAGCGCCGTACTGGCTGTCGTTAACGATGGGACAGCCGACATGTGCGAATTGCGCACGAATCTGATGGTAACGACCGGTCTCTAGCAGGATGCGCACTTCGCAAAACGGGCCGTGCTGGCGGATGACTTCGTAGTGCAGGGTGGACAGTTTGTGATCGGGCTGACGCTTGTTGCTGACCAGTGCGCGGTGACTGCCATGGGCTAGGCAATGCGTGAGGGTCCCGGAGGGCTTGGGCGGCGGGCGGTCAAGTAGGGCCAGGTAGACTTTGCGGGTTTGCTTCTCGCGCTGCTGCAGATTGAGCCTCTGGAGTGCCTTGGTGGTGCGGCCAAACAGAACGACACCGCTGACGGGGCGATCCAGCCGGTGGACGGCGTGGAGGAAGACATTGCCGGGCTTTTTGGCGGCTTCTTTGACCCACTGCCGGGCTTGGTCTTCGAGGTTGTCCAGGCCGCTCCCGGAGTCTTGGGTGGGAATGCCGGCGGGCTTGTCGATGGCGAGCAGGTGGTTGTCCTGATAAATAATCTCGAGGGTAATGCTGGACATGACTTAGGCGCGCCAGGCGGCATAGGCTCCGCTGGGAATGGCGAGGGCATCGGTGCCTGTCAGCTGCATCTCGCCGGTTTCGATGCGTCCCTGGCTGCCCATCATTTGGCGGACGAGATGGTCGAGAACGAGCGGGGTGTAACCGGGGGTGTGGCAGGAGAGAAAGAGGCAGGCGGGTTGGTCGGAGAGCAAGGCCTGGCACTGACTGAGCAGCTTGGACAGGTGGGTGTCGATCTTGAATAGCTCGAGGCGCTTGCCGCGACCAAAGCTGGGGGGATCGAGCAGAATGGCGTCGTAGCGATTGCCGCGCCGGAGCTCACGGTCGAGAAACTTGGTGACGTCGTCACAGATCCAGCGAATGGGTCGATCGGAGAGTTTGTTGAGAGCGGCGTTGTCTCGGGCCCATTGGACCATTTTCTTGGAGGCATCGAGGTGGACGACGGTGGCACCCGCTCGGGCGGCCGCGAGGGTGGCGCCGCCGGAGTAGGCGAAGAGATTAAGGACCTTCAGGGTCCGACCGGGCTGGCTCTGGATCGTGTCTGTGACCCAACGCCAAGCACGACGATGCTCAGGGAAGACGCCGACATGGCCAAAGTCTGTGGCGCGCAGGAGGAAGGAGAGGCCGTCTACCTCACAGGTCCATTCGGCCGGGACGCTCTGGCGCAGTTGCCATTTTCCTTCACTGCCGGTGCGGATGAATGCGCCGTTGGGTTTCCAGCGCTCGGGGTCCTGCTGAGCACTCCAGACTGCCTGAGCGCAGGGGCGCTCGAGGACGACTTCGCCAAACTTTTCGAGCTTGCGGCCGCCTCCTGAGTCAAGTAAATCATAGATGCCGGTAGCCATCAGTGTAAGCGGTCTCGTTTGTCCTTCATGATGCCGGCGGCTCGCTTCATGCGTTGTTGGCGCAGTTGGGCGGCCTGGTCTTCGGGGGGAGGAGAGATTGGCGGGGGGCGGCGGACGACGGTTTCCTGAACGACGGGCGGGATGATGGCACCGGTAAGGAGGGAGTCGAGCAGGCTGACGGTGCAGGCGACGGAGGCGTTGGACTCGATCAGCAACTGCTGCAGCTCTTCGTCTTCGACACCGGGAGGCAAGGGCGGGACGCAGGCGGGACAGCCCGCTTGGCACGGGCAGGCCTTGATCATTGACGCACAGAGGGTGAAGGCATCGGGCAGGATGCCGAAGATGTGCTCGGAAAAGCCGATGCCCCCCAGGTGGGTGTCGAAAAGGAAGAGGGCACTCTTCCAAATGCCGTCTGTGACTTCGACCAGGCTGACATCGGTTTCTAGGTCGCGCCGATCGGAGAGGCAGAGGCTGGGGGCGGCGTGGCGCAGGATGTAACTGAGGCCAAACAGGGCGGCGCTGACGTAGCGCTTGTCGGCCACTTCCATGGCGTCGTGCCACTCTGCAGCCGGTAGCAGGCAGAGCCCGGTAGTGTCGTAAATGAAGGGCTCGAGGGTAATGGGCCCATAGCCAATATTTTCGAAGGAGCGTTCTCGGATTTTCTTGTAGAGCTTGGGCTGCTTGTTGACGTTTATGGGGCCGAACTCGACGCGGTTTCCGTGGACCTCGGTTCGTTCCTCGACCTCGGTCAGAGTCACGCGGGATTCCCAGACAGCCTCGGTGTAGTAGTCGACATTGACTTGCTCGACGTGACAGAGCTTCTTGTCCAGGTCGAGATCCAGGGAGAGGTAGCGTCTGCCGAGATGCTGGTAGATGGCGTCTTTGTAGAGCTCGCTGCGCGCGCCGATGGGGTCGATCTCGCCGATGACTTCGGTGCCGCAGTAAATTTCGATGTTGTAGTCGGTCATGCCGCGCAGGTTTACCCCGCGGGCGGGGTAGTCGCGCAGGGCGTAGCGCCACGAGTTGTTGTAGGGAACGATGGTCTTTTCCTCGGCGAGGATCGTGCGCGCAGTCGTGTAGTGCTGCTCGGGGAACCAAGGCTCTTCATCGCGGAGTGGGTACTCGTGGGCAGCGCAGGGGAGGTGCTGCATGAGGATGTAGGGATTATCGGCGTTCAGCCAGGCGCGCTCGACGGGGCGCTCGGTGAGGAAGCTGCTGTGATTGACCAGATACTGGTCGATCGGAGTGTCCTTGGCGATAAAGACGATGGTGGCAGCGGTGCCTTTGCGGCCGACGCGGCCTGCTTGTTGCCAGAAGCTGGCTAGGGAGCCGGGGTGGCCGACCAGGATGCAGAGTTCGAGGTCGCCGATGTCAATACCCAACTCGAGCGCATTGGTGCTGATTATGGTGTTGAGGCGGCCTTCGAAAAGGTCGCGCTCTAGCTGCCTGCGTTCGTTCGGGAGCAGTCCGCCGCGGTAGGGCTGGACGCGCTTGCCAACTTCGGGATAGCGCTGCAGGACGCTGCGACGCAGGCGTTCGACCTGCTGCCGCGCACGGCAGAAACAGATGGTGCGGATGCGATTGGAGGTGGCTTCGTGAATGAGCGGTACGGCAACGGAGCCGGGGCCCTTGCGATAGGAGGCAAAGCCGTGACTCTGGACGACCGGCGGATTGATCAGGTAGAGATTGCGCTGCGGGCGAGGGGAGCCGTCACGATCGATGAGCCGGAAGCGATTATGCAGCAGGGCTTCGACATGCTCGCGTGGATTGCCAATGGTCGCAGATGAGCAGACGAAGGTGGGGGTGCTACCGTGCATTTCACAGACGCGCAGCAGCCGGCGAAAGACGTTTGCCACGTGACTGCCAAAGGCGCCGCGGTAGGTATGGACTTCATCGATCACGATGTAGCGCAAGCGGGATAGAAACTGCTTCCAGCGCCGGTGATGATTGGGCAGGATGCCGGCATGAAGCATGTCGGGATTGGTCAGGACAAAGTCCGCGCTACGTTGAATGCGGGTGCGCTCATCTGGGGGCGTGTCGCCATCGAAGGTGCCAAGCGTGAGGCTGCCAGCAGCAGCTTTGAGGAGCCGCCCGAGGGTGCCTTCTTGGTCGCGCGACAGTGCCTTGGTGGGATAGAGAAGCAAGACCGTAAACGGAGTATCTTCGGCTAGGTAGGCGTCCAGGATTGGCAGGAGAAAGGAAAGGGTCTTGCCGCTGGCCGTCTGGGAGACGAGCACTGTGTGCTCCGGCTTGCGAATGGCGGTGAAGGCTTCGGCCTGATGCGAGTACAGGGAGCGAATGCCCTGCTCCTCCAATACGGCCTGGAGCTTGGGATTCAACGTATCTGGAAACGGCACCAACTCGCCAGGTTGGGCGTCCAAACACAGCTTCGCGTGAATCTGGTCGCGAAACCGGTTTTCAAGAAACGTGTGAAATTCGTCAAGTTTGGGCATGCAGTACCTGGGTCCCTGTCGGACTGGTGAGGTATCTCAGTCTGTCGCGAACCTACCCGACCGCGTGCAACAGGCTACAATATTTTAGCAGCCTGGCCGACTTTGGCCGACTTTGGCCAGGTTGTGGTTCAGCGCCAGCGGGCCTGTCTGCCTCGGGAGACCGCGCACCTAAATCCACTCGAGGCTCCCCCCTGTCGCGGGGGGATTTTTGGGCGATTTCGGGGCGGGGCCTCCCGGACTGTAAAATCCCGGCTCAGATCGCTGTTGCATTCAGTGTGGTGAGAAGACACAGTAAGGCATTTTTCCAATGCCGACGAGACCCATTTGCATGAGTGACAAGCCCGTCAAGCTGATAGTTCTGTCTGACCCGGCTCGAGGTAAAAGCTTTGAATTGACCGAGTCTTTTATCCGAATTGGACGGAGCGAAGAGGCTGAAGTGTCGATCGTGGATGGGACAATCAGCGGAATTCACTGCGAGTTACACCTCCAAGAAGACGGCAACTACCTAGCCAAGGATCTCGGTAGCACCAATGGGTCCCGGATCAACGGTGACAAATTCACCGAGAAGACGCTAGTAAATAGCGACATTCTGCAGGTGGGAGAGATTGAGATTCTGTACGACCGTGAGGGCGCTACGCCGACTACGGTGCGGTCTGAAGCCGGCACACGGGTGCTGGACTTGGAGGGCACCGTTAATACGGTGATTCCCACAGGGTTGGGCAGTCTTGACCCGACCAAAAAGAGCGGGAAGAAAAAGACGCCTGCAAACAAGAGCAAAAAGATTGTTTTCGGCGCAATTGGCATCTTCTCGATAATTGTCGTAGTCATGGTCTATCAGCTGATTGCGAACGGCTGATCACGTCGATCTGGGTCTTGGGCTGCCCGCGTCCTCTTGTACAACCTCATAACTTCGGAGCATTTACCGTGCGTCTAATTCTTCTATTTTTCGTTGCTGTTACGCTATTAGCGATCACTGGCTGGAGCCAGGATGCGGAACGTGAACCTGGCATCTACGCTCGGTTCGATACCGGCCAGGGAGAGATCACTGCCCGTCTGAATTATGAGCTGACTCCGCTCACCGCATTGAACTTCATCTCGCTAGCCGAAGGAACGGGCAAGTCGACAACCCGGGATGGTAAGTTCTACGATGGCCTGATGTTTCATCGTTGCATCGATAATTTCATGATCCAAGGCGGTTGCCCGCAGGGCACTGGCACGGGGGACCCGGGGTACAAGTTTCGGGACGAATTCGTGCCAATCCTCAAGCACAGCGGTCAGGGGATTCTGTCGATGGCAAACTCGGGGCCGGGAACCAACGGCAGCCAGTTTTTCATCACGCACGTGGCGACGCCGCATCTGGATGGCAAACATACGGTCTGGGGACATACGGTGGCTGGCGCTGAGAACATTGCCAAGGTGACCAAGGGTACCAAAATCAAGTCGGTAACGATCGAGCGAGTGGGTGCGAGGGCCGAGGCATTCAAGACGGGTGCCAGTGACTGGCTCGCGACAGAGGCTGCGGTGGCAGCGGTACAGAGCGGCAAGGTCGCCGAGCCTGACTGGAATCAAACCATCGAGTTAGCCTTTCCAGCGGCAAGCAAAGACGCAGACGGCCTGTACAGCTGGACCACGAAGGCTGGCGCTGGAGAGGTGCCAGCTGCCGACGCG
>DMTJ01000096.1 GCA_003477185.1 Lentisphaeria bacterium | reverse complement strand
CAGCTGATTCTGACCTGGCCCTTGTTTAACGAACAGCAGATGCCCAACGAGGCGTCCCGGTTTCTGCATTCGGTGCCCACGACCTGTCTAAAGCGACACCGGTTGCCCGCAGCCCGCACGCACACCCAGCGGCGGCCGGCTCGGGATTTTACCAGCTGGGACTTCGACTGAGCCTTCTGACTGCCCTTCCTTTTCTTCTGGCCGTCCTATGAAATTCTGCCCTATTCGGCAAAAGATGGGGAGCAGGGTGGATCATTTAATTGAAACAATTAATAATTTCTGTATGGGGCATATTCGCTGCTGTAATTTTTACCCGCATAGGAATGTTCGTTGTAAACCTATCACGCCACGACGACCTTGAATGACATGATCTTCATCTACCGATGAGCCGTCCTTGGACTTGGTGCAGAGGCGGAGGGTGTCTTGCCGGTAGGAATGCCAACTCCGGGGATCGGCATTGAGGCAGTCATCACTAACATCGATGGGGTAGCAGGCCTCGATGTGAATGAAACAGGCGCGGTGAACATCAATGATGTCCTGTTTCTATAGCGTCGGGCAGTGCTTGGTCTGTGTAACGAAGCGGGTGGAGCAGATGCACCCAGTTCTGCCCATCCGAATTGACCGGTTTTAGGTGCGCTTACCACGTGGCAGTAGCCAGAGTGTCTGCGCGAGCCACCAAGGCATCGGGCCTCACTAACGGGGTGGCGTTTGCATGACCTGACCTCAGAAATCAGGTCCACTTGAAATGTGAGTCCGGCGCCACTTACCTTGGTGCGGGGCTTGCCGAGCTCAAGGAGGACTAAAAAATGCCTGAAGGCAAGGGAAAGCGGCACACGCCGGAACAGATCGTGAAGATCTTACGGGAAGTGGATAGCGAGAAAACCGTGGTGCAGGTCTGCAGCACCTACAACATTGGCGAGCAGACGTTCTATCGCTGGCGCAAGCAATACCGCGGCATGGAACTGTCGGACGTGCGGGAGCTGAAGCAGCTGAAGGAAGAGAATGCGCGATTAAAGCGCTTGGTGGCCGACCAGGCGCTGAAGACTCGCTTGCGAACAGGCACCTTTCAGGGGCGTTTCGGGAACTTGCTGAAGTCTGGCTTCCGCTTCTCGACAAATGAGTTTCGGCCCTCTTGCCCTTCCTCTGTCATATAGAAAAGCATTGTCGCGTTTCCGGCGAGCTCTTGTAGCCCCGCCTGGCCATCGCAGTCGGCGTTCAGCGCGGACTTAAGACAGCGCAGGGCGATGGGGGAGTGCTGGAGCATCTCTCGGCACCATTGCACGGTCTCGACTTCGAGGTCTTCGTATGGCACTACGATGTTGACTAACCCCATGTCCAATGCCTGCTGGGCGTCGTATTGCCGGCA
This sequence comes from Lentisphaeria bacterium, assembly GCA_003477185.1. Classification (GTDB taxonomy): domain Bacteria; phylum Verrucomicrobiota; class Lentisphaeria; order JABSQK01; family UBA12247; genus UBA12247. The sequence goes on along the minus strand of DMTJ01000096.1, from coordinate 1,341 downwards.
CAAAAACCAGATCTCTCTGGCCTTCTTCTGGCCGACGATGCGGGCCATGTATGACGCGCCGTAGCCGCCGTCGAACGAACCGACCTTGGGGCCGGTCTGGCCAAAAATTGCGTTGTCAGCAGCGATTGTGAGATCGCACATCATGTGCAGGACGTGCCCCCCGCCGACAGCGAACCCTGCGACCATGGCAACAATCGGCTTGGGGCAGGTGCGAATCTCCCGCTGAAAATCCAGCACGTTCAAGCGCTCTACGCCGCCTGCGTCGTTGTACCCAGCATCTCCTCGGATCTTCTGATCGCCGCCGGAGCAAAATGCTTTTTCGCCCTGGCCAGTGAGGATGATCACGCCGATTTCCGCGTCGTTCCGCGCGATCTGGAGCGCTTCTGACATCTCACACACAGTGTGCGGCCGAAAGGCATTGCGCACGTGTGGGCGGTTAATTGTGATTTTGGCGATTCCTTCGCCTGTGTGGTAGAGAATATCTTCGTACTCTCCAGCCTCTTGCCACGCCAATCCCTGTCTCATTTTCCAGCTCCGATCGTTCTCTGTTCTGCGAAGCCGTACTAGTACGCGTCAGCGAGAGCAGGTCCTCAGGTTTCGGGGATTATTGGCCAGTGGGGGCGCCGTCTGCGTGCGATGGGCTCTGGATGACGGCATAGACATTGCTGAGGAACTCCTCCATCTCGAAGGGCTTCTGCACAAAGGAGATCGCCTGCCGCAGGCGGCTCAATTCTGGCGCTTCCTGCTCGTTTTAGTCGCTGCATAGAAGCACGCGTACATCGGGGTTAATCTTGCGCATTTCATCGAGTGCTTGTTCACCCTTCATCTCCGGCATCACTAGGTCTAGAATCACGCCGGAAATCTCTTCTCGATTGTCGCGGTTAATTTCGACGCCAGCAAAGCCGTTGTTGGCGTTGAAAATCTTGAAGACCTTCTGGTTAAGCATCAGGCCAGTGACTTTGCGCACGGCCATGTCGTCGTCGATAATTAGAATTGTGCCTTGTCCGGTCCAGTTCGAGGGCGTATCTGAGGTCGCGGTCTGCGGAATCACCGCAGGTGCCTGCTGCTTGCTGTGACGGAAAAGATCTTGAAGCAGGCACCTTTGCCGGGCTGAATCTCGACGCGGGCGGCGGCTTCTTGCACCTCGAGGATGCCCTGCACGGCCGAGAGACCAAGGCCGCGGGAGTCATCGCGAGTGGTGAACAAGGGGGGAATAGCTGCTTGCGTTGGGTGGCGTCGATTCCATGACTGGGGTCAGCTACCGCAATGCAGATGTAGTACCCAGCTTCAAGTGTACTGTTGACTGCCATATCTGCCACGAAACGCGGACTAGTGCGCACT
>DMTJ01000349.1 GCA_003477185.1 Lentisphaeria bacterium | reverse complement strand
GTACTGAACCCACAAAAAACGGGAGGCCCAGCATGATAGACACCCCAGACACGCCTGCAGATCCAGAGCAGCAGCCCGATCAGGCCGCTGAGCAAATTGATCGTGCCGAGGCGGAAACCATCCCAGAAGCCCCCGCCCCTTCCGTCGATCCCGACGCGGCGACCTCTCCAAACATTCAGTCTACCCCGGACTTCCGCCCCGACACCCGGACCCTAAAGTTCCTGCTCCACCAAGACGTCTCCTTGCGCAGTATCAGAGACCTACTCAATTACGAGATCATTCCCTCCAAGCGCAGCGTCAATCCCGAAGAGCAGATCGCGTATCTCGGAGACTCGGAGGGCGATGCCCAAGTGCTCAACGAGTCCATGGGCAAGCTGATGAAAGAGCGCGGCATGATCAATGACGAGCAGCTCGCCAAAGCCCGCGAGCATCAAGAGCGCACCGGCCAGCCCTTCCTGCGCACCTTGCTGCAGACAGAAATTGCCATGCCGCAGCAGATCGATGAACTCCTCCACATGCGGATTCCCTTCCCGATCGGCAAAATGCCCGCAGATGCCTTTACCAATTGGCTAATTGAGAGCAAGGCTGCCAGCCGCGAGCAACTAGCCGCGGCCTGGGAAGACGCCCGCGCGGCCAAAACAGACTTCATCACCCATCTCCGCACTTCCGAACTGGTCAATGACACCCAGCTGGCACAGGCCATGGCCGCCGAAAGCGAGATGCCGTTCGAAGAAGTTACTGGCGTTGAATCAATCTCCCAAGACATCCTAAGTGCCGTCCCCACGACCCTGCTGATAAAGCGCAAGGCGCTGCCGCTGCGCATGGAAGATGATGAATTAGTGGTGGCATTCGCCGATGCTGTGGATGTGCATGAGTTGGATAAAATGGAGCTAACGCTGGACCATCGCGTCCGCTCTGTACTAGTGCCGCGGGATCAACTCATGGCCCTGCTTGACCGCGTCCTCGACTCCGCTGTTGACCTGCCGCCAGAACAAGTAACAGACACCAGTGCTGCCCGAATACTCGATCTCATCCTGCGCGGGCTGATTCGCTGCCGCGGCACCGATGTGCATTTCGAGCCGCAGCGCTCGAGCACCCGCGTACGCTACCGAGTGGATGGCCGCCTCCATGACATGATGACGCTGGACCCGCCCACTGCGCGCCGCCTCGCCGCGCGTGTCATGACCCTGGCGGACATGAACGTGACCGAGAAACACCGGCCGCAAGATGGCCACCTCACCTACAAGCTGGACGACACCGATTGCGATGTTCGCATTGCTTCTGTGCCGTGCAACCACGGTCAAAAACTGGCGCTGCGCCGCGTCCAAGCTCACATGGCGCATTGCTCCCTAGAGCAGCTAGGCATGGGCAAAAGCCAGCGCCAGGCCATGGACGCCGTGATGAGCGAGCCCAACGGTTTGATTCTGGTTTCCGGCCCGGTCGGCGCTGGCAAGACCACCACGTTGTATTCCTGCCTGTCCTGTTTGGACTGCCTGGCGAACAACATCATGACCATCGAAGACCCGATCGAGTATGAGCTGCCCGGTGGGGCCCAGATTCAGGTAAACGAACGGTTGGAACTAACCTTTGCCAGTGGCCTGCGCGCCATCCTCCGGCAGGACCCGGATGTCATCCTCGTGGGTGAGATTCGCGACGAAGAGACCGCACAGGTCGCCGTGCGCGCAGCCATGACCGGCCAGCTCGTGTTCTCTACGCTGCATGCGAACTCCGCAGCCACAGCGGTCACCTCGTTGCTGAACCTCGACGTCCCGCCTTATCTAGTGAGCCAGGCAGTCACCGGCGTTGTTTTTCAGGAGCTACTGCGGAAAGTCTGCCCCGAATGCCAGTATGACGTCGAGCTGACCGAATTTATGCGGCGCGAGCTTGGCTTGGCGGCCGATGATCGTCGCAAGCTCAGTCGCGGTCGCGGCTGTAAGCACTGTCTGCAAACCGGCTATTCCGGGCGGGTCGGCGCGTACGAGATTCTCCATGTAGATGAAGCGTTTCGAGACGTCATCATCCGCCAGCCCACATCCCATGAGCTAAATGATGCCGCCGAGAAGGCTGGCATCCTGTCCTTGCGGGCCCACGCGACTCAGCTGGTGCTTAACGGCGTGACCACCTTCGATGAGATGCAACGCGTACTTTGAAACCAGCCGAACAGCCTCCCGTCACCGTTGTGGTCCCCTGCTACAACGAGGCCAACCGCCTAGGCAGAATCTTCGAGCTCATCCGCCAAGCGCAATCCCGAAACTGGGAGTGGCTCTTTGTCGACGATGGCTCCAGCGACAGTACTGCCCAAGACATCCGCGATTTTGCCAAGACGGTCTCAGGCGTCAAACTCCTTAGCTTGGAGCGAAATAGCGGAAAGGGCTGTGCGGTTCGCCACGGCCTCGCCATGGGAATCGGTCGCTTGGTCGGCTATGTCGATGCAGACCTCGCAGCCGATCCGCTGCTGTTCGACCGTTACAGCGAAGACCAAACTCTCCTCGACGGCGAAGAGATCTTGCTCGGCATTCGCGTCAAGACCCACGACGGCAACGTCCAGCGCCTCCTCTACCGGCATCTGATGGGCCGCGCTTTCCAAACCTACGCCTCTCTGGCCACCGGCCTCACCGTCTACGACACCCAGTGCGGCTTCAAACTGATGTCCCGCGAGCGCGCCGCCGAATTAGCGAGCGGGATGACCTGCGATGGCTTTGCCTTCGACGTCGAGCTGTTGATGCTCGCCAAGAAGGCCGGGCTGCGCTTGCGAGAAGAAATGATCCCCTGGGAGGAGCAAGGCGACTCGCGCGTCCGCTTTCGCCACATCATCCAGATGGCCTTTGAAATCCTCAGAATTCGCCGCGCACTCGGTCCCGTACGTGATTCTTAGCTCTGACCTGCATGGATAGCCCGCTACCGGAAACACCTCACCCTTGGAAGACGCCAGAGAACTACGCGCTCGCTGGCGGCATCTTTACCGGCCTGGTCTGCGTCCTTTGCAGCTACCAGCACTTCGGTGTGACCTGGGACACAAACACGCAGCTGACCTACGCCGACCTGGTGATCGGCTACTTTGCCAGCGGTGGCACCGACACCTCCTGCAACCAATTCTATAACCTGCGCTACTATGGCGGCCTGTTCGAAGTCCTCGCGACCCGCTTTGGCCGAATCTTCAGCAGC
>DMTJ01000147.1 GCA_003477185.1 Lentisphaeria bacterium | reverse complement strand
ACTGTAGCCGTAGCGCTAACCGCGTGTACCTCTCTCACGCGCACGCACCCGCTTCGTGAGCGAACGCCACACGCCCCAAGCCCAACTACATCGAGAACTGAGACGTGAACTACACCGCAACCAGTCCAGTCAACAATCATAACGTTGCCTTCCTAGTGGCTACATGTCACGCATTTCGATGTGGTTCACGCCTCAGGTCACGATGTGGTTTCTGCGGACGGGGTAGTTCCCCTGTCAAGAGTTCAGGCGTTCAACTCAAATACCCCCTCACTGCGTAACGCGGTGAGTTCTGATGCCCCGTCCCAGGTGCCGTCCAATTCTCACGGGCGAGATTGCCTGATCGAGCATGCGCACTAGTGTCCTGTCCGTCACTTATGATGGGACGTCTCATCGGGCATCATCTCATAGAATTACGCATTGAACCAAGACTCAGGATACGGTATGGAATACCACGTCGCCCAATCCGGACATGACCAGAATCCCGGCACCGAGGAAGCGCCGTTGCGCACCATTCAGGCCGCTGCACATGCTGCGCATCCCGGAGATATAGTCACCGTTCATCAGGGCATCTATCGCGAACGGGTCGATCCGCCCCGTGGCGGTCTGTCAGACGATCAACGGATCGTGTACCGGGCTGCACCGGGCGAAGACGTCGCGATTAAGGGCTCTGAGGTCGTTACCGGATGGAAACAGGTCGATGGCAACGTCTGGATGGTCTCCTTTCCCAACACGCACTTCGGGGCCTTCAACCCGTTTGCCAACCTGATCACTGGCGACTGGTTCTTCCCCCAGGGAAGGGCGCACCATACCGGTGCCGTTTTCATCAACGACGTCGCGCTCAATGAGCTGGCGACCCTGGACAGCCTATTTCAAGGGGCGGCCCGCGGTTGGTTTGCGAAGAGCACCACGCTTGAGACCAAGATCTGGGCCAGTTTCGGAGATGCTGACCCAAATCAGGAGTTGGTCGAGATCAACCAGCGCCGCACCGTGTTCTACCCCTCCCGCCCCGGCATCAACTACCTCACCGTCCGAGGATTCACCCTGAGTCAGGCGGCGACGCCGTGGTCACCGCCCACCACGGAGCAAATCGGCTTAATCGGCGTGAATTGGAGTAAGGGGTGGATCATTGAAGAAAACACCATCACCCACTCGCGCTGCACAGGCCTGACGCTCGGCAAGTATTTCGATCGCGAAGACGGGCTGATCGAGTATGGCTACAATGCCCACTATCAGAGCGTCGAGCGTGTCATCGCCCGCGGCGAGTGGACCCGGGAGCAGATCGGACACCACATCATTCGCAACAACCACATCGCCTATTGCGAGCAAGCTGGCATCGTGGGCAGTCATGGCGCGGTTTTCTGTACCATCACCGGTAACGTCATCCACGACATCCATGTCCGGCAACTCTTTGGCGGCTTCGAGCAGGCGGGAATCAAACTGCACGCACCGGTCGACACCGTGATCAGCAACAACCTGATCTACAACTGCAACATGGCGGTCTGGCTCGATTGGATGACGCAGGGCGCCCGGGTCAGCAGTAACCTCATGTATGGCAACAAAAACTGGGATCTCTTTGTCGAAATCAGCCATGGCCCGTACCTGATCGATAACAACTGGCTGATGTCCGACGTGTCACTCCTGGATTCCGCCCAAGGGGGCGCCTACGCCCACAACGTGTTTGGCGGCCTGATCCGCCAGCGCCCCGAACGCGAGCGAAGCACCCAGTACTTCAAGCCCCACACGCTTGAGTTGGACGGTGAGGGCAAAGTGCTCGACGGAGACGAGCGGTTCTACAACAACATCGTCATGCATGAAAGCGGCATGCAAAGCTACAATACCAACGAGGAACCCCTCTGGATCGACGGCAACGTCTTTCTCTACCGGGCTCGGCCCAGCACGCTCGAGACCACCCCCCTCTGCGACACAGAAGCAGAGACGCGCTTTCAGATCACCAACAACGGCACAGACGTGACCCTGAATCTTCCGCTCAAACGCGCCTGGCAACAACGCCGCTGCAAACTGATAACGACGGAGGTGCTCGGCAAGACGCAGCTCGTCGGTCAGGGCTTTGACAACCCAGATGGCAGCGACATCAGGCTTGATACGGACTACTTTGGCGAACCACGCAACCCCGAGAGCCCCTTTCCCGGTCCCTGCGAACTTTCCTGCGACATCGACTGCATCAAGCTTTGGCCGCCAAGCGACACTGTACGAAGCGTCAAGGCCGCTGCGCAAGAGACAGAAGAGCTTGAGATCGAACCGCGGTGACGCGATGCCGATATGGCGCTCACTGAAAGTTTGTGGCGGGCACAGGTGGACTTTCCGAAATTCACGAGCTCCGTATCACTCACTTGGGCATCGAGATCGCCGATGCACACACCGCCGACGGCAGATACCATCCCAGCATACGGGTCCGTACGGAGCAGTTCGGCTGATCTAGGGCTCTTGATAGACCGCTCTCCCAAGTCGTCCTGCATGCTCCATGCACAGTTGAACTGAACAGAGGCTGTCGTGCAGATTTCGGTGATTGACGGGCGCATATTGGACATAATGTGCAACCAGAATCGCCGGCAAAATGCGCAATTTGAGACGGTTTCGCAGCCGGCGCGGCTAAGTCCGACAGACTGCTAGTGGTGGCACTACTAGCGGCCTGTCATCTGTGAGGGCGGACAGAGGAGTACGGAGTACTCGCAGAGGCTGGGCGAGTTCTCGATACGCAGCAAGAGTGTATTGAAGCCCTGCGCGAACTGGACCAGGCGAAATCCCTCGCCGAGGTGCCAGCCGCTGAGACCATGATCTTCCCAGACGAGTTTGTCGTTGAGCCAGAGCCGGGCAGCATCGTCCGTGCCGACGGCGATGTACATGTCCATGGCAGTCTCGCAGTGGACCTCGGTGAACGCGTAGTAGGTGGCGTGATTGACTTCCTGCGGTGG
>DMTJ01000409.1 GCA_003477185.1 Lentisphaeria bacterium | reverse complement strand
GCGGCTCTGCATCATCGAGGAGGCGGATGAGTAGCGACTCTGCGGACGCCACTTCGTGTGCGCCGAGAATTCTGGCGGCCTGGATCCGCTGATTGAGCGCAGCGTCCGCGGCGAGCGCCTTGAGCGTGGCGTGATCGCTGTTAGCGGTCTGCTCGATTCGGCCTACTGCCCAGATGGCCCAAGTGGCCTGCATCTCGCTGATGCGGTCGCTCTTGAGCGAAGTCAGCAACTGCTCACGGACCGGAGCTCCACGGCGGATGAGTTCATCTTGGGCATCGACGCGCCAGACCGGCAGCTGTGCACCAAGATCGGCGAGCAACTCGTCATAGGACCAGTCCGCCAGAGGCTTGCGACGTTTCGGCGTATCCCAGGTGTTTCTGGCTACCAGCGGATCAGTGTGGCGAAACCGAAAGACGCGCCCTTGGTACTTGGCATTCTCTTCTGCCGTCCACTCGCTCTTGGGGACATACTCGGTGCCGTAGACCGAGCCCCAGCCGGCGATGTACAAGGCGCCATCCGGGCCAATTTCGATGTCGGTGGGACGGAACAACGCCCGTCCTTCGCCGCCCTGCCACTGGAGGTCCTTGAAACCGCCGCTGCTGCTGACCAACTGCTTCTTCTTGGCCGCCGGGACTTGGTGCGCTCCCTCCCATTTTGGCTGGTACCAATAGATGCAGCTCTGGGTCCAGTCGGCGATGAGATAGGTGCCACGATAGGCCTCGGGAAAATTCGCGGAGTTGTAGAAGGCCACGCCTGTCCCGGACCCGCTCACCGTTGGGAACAGGTCTGCCACCGGGGCGACGGCCGGGTGCTTGCCATTCCAGTCAAACTTCCACGGGTGGCGCATCGAGTAGTGGCCATGGCGAATCGGCATGAAAATGCGGTCGCCTTGAGGCCCCGGGTCGTTGTCGGTCGCCAACCAATTGAAGCCGTCGTCCATGCACATATCCCATGGATTGCGCATCCCGCGGGCAAATAGCTCCAGGTCTTGACCGCCCGGTCGGCAGCGAAAAATGCCGCCTTCCTTTTCCTTTCTTTTGAGCGAATGATAACTCTTCGGGTAGGTGTTCCGGGAATAGACCTTCGTCAGTGGATACTTGGTCTTGTCGCTCGACTTGAGTCTCTGGATGTCTCGGAACGGCTTGGGGGCATTGGGTTTCACCCAGGTATTGCCGATGGCCATGTACAGCCAACCGTCGGGCCCCCAATTGAAGCCGTGGAGGCCATGGCGCAGATTATTGAGGCCCGTGTAGATGAGTTGGTATTCATCTGCCACGTCGTCGCCGTCCGTATCGCGCAAGACCGTCAGGTCTGGCGAGTTTGCCACCCACAACTCCTCACCTCGCCAGGCAAGCGATTGGATACTGTTGAAGCCATCGGCAAATGTCTTGACCGTCTCGGCCACGCCATCGCCATCATCGTCAATCAAGATCTTGATGTAATCTGTGGGCGAGTCCGGTTTTGGGTTGCGATACTGTGGCCCCGCCCCGACAAACAACCGGCCTTGCCGATCGAAGCATAACGCCGATGGATTGATGATGTGTGGTTCTTTGGCAAAGAAGTTGATTGCAAAGCCGGCTTCCACGGTCGGCAGCGCATCCGTGTCGACTTGGGCACGGGTCGTCTCGGCAAGGGTGATGCCCAGCAGCAGGATGATCCAGATTCTATGCATTCGCTCGGTCCCGTGGTTATGGTCTTAGTCACGCCGCACTGGTCGGCGTCGGCATACCAGTACAACGGGGCTCTGGCAAGTACGCAGGCACATTTGGTGCAGTGAGGGGGACATTTGTGATTCTATTGACCGGAGTGACAAACTGTTGCGATGTCAATACGGTCAATCCCGTCAATAATGTTCGCTTTACCGTTCCTTCGCCTCGATCGGTCGCGTACCGCGGCAAGGTCCGGTAGCAGGAGCAACCCCAGTGCTCGCCTTGGGGAGAGCGGTGGCGATGCATACTTTGCCCGCAGGCAGTCGAGGCCAGGCTCGTTGGTTGGCCATCGCTTCAGCTCAAGCAGCACAGGTCGACTGGTTGTGAAGTTAGATGATGGGCTGGCTATGTGGGCTAAAAGGCAACTCGCCGCCACACGACGTGCCAGTCCCATAGCCCGGCGTCCTTCGCTAATCCCGTCGTCTTTGCTACGGACTACGCAGAAGCTCTGATCGACATTACCCCGAACGATACCGACGAGACCCACGACGTCACCGTCTTCCTCAGCATCGCCGACAGCAACGGCCTGGCTGCAACCGAGCCAGGTACCGCCACAGTCACCATCGACCGCGACGCTCAGGGTCCCGCTCGTTTCTCCACCTCTCGCATAACTGTCACGCCACAGAATCCGGCCCTCGGTCCCGGAACCGGCAGCTCCAGGGGCACCCTTCACGTCACCCGCGACGGCGCCGCCACCCTGCAGATTAGTCCCGGCTGGAACATGGTATCCCTGCCTCCGAGCAGCCCTGCGAGATGCCTGTACTTCATTTCTTCTTCTTCGTTGCCCGTCGATTGGGCGGTGATGTCAGCACCTTGGCCAGGCGTTTCGCAATTTCCGGATATTGGTCAATCAGGTTCTTGCTCTCGCCGATGTCTTCTTTGAGGTTGTAGAGCGTCGGACCTTTGGTATCCCGGGCGGTGGCTTTGACTTTGAAGATCTCCCGTGAATGGTATTTCCAGCTGCCGTGTCTAACGGCATTTCTGCTGTAGAAGAAGTATTCATGCGGTGACACTGCGCCTTCTTTCGCTGACAGTAAATCGATAATATTCTTCCCATCCAGCGGCTGCAACGTCGGTAGGGATGCGCCGGTGATGTGGGCGAAGGTCGGCAGCAAATCCATGGAGAGCGCCAACTCGTCGCACGTCGTTCCGGCAGGAATACGTCCCGGCCACTTCATGACGCAGGGCACACGCATCCCACCCTCGAAGGTCGTCATTTTTCCCTCAAACAGGGGGAGGGCGCTGCCGCCATTCTCTTTCATGACCAGCCAGGGGCCGTTGTCCGATGTCACAACCACCAGGGTGTTCTTTTCGACCCCGAGTTTCCTGACGTGGGCGAGAATGCGCCCGACATTGTGATCGATCTCTTCAATCACATCCCCATACAGGCCGCGCTCGCTCTTGCCCAAAAAGTCTTCCGAGGCAAACAGTGGGATATGCGGCATAGAATTAGCGAGATAGAGGAAGAACGGTTTCTGTGCCTCCACGCTTTCCGACATGAAGGCAATCCCCTCATCTGCAAAGCGTTTGGTGATGGTGGTCTGGTCAGTGGGGAACTCGATGCACTCTTCGTTGCGCATCAGCGGCACTTTGTTCTTCATCACCCGCCCCTTCCCGCCTTTATCCTTGGCAAATGCGGCATCAATCTTATCGAGGCTCATCTCCTCAAGGAAAAGACAGTCCTTTGCGTACTTCATGCTCTTCGCTGGAAACATGTCATTGCTGTAAGGAATCCCATAGTAGGAATCGAAGCCCTGATTTGTCGGCAAATACTCCGGTTCATCGCCGAGATGCCATTTGCCGACGGCCTTGGTTTTGTAGCCTACGCTTTTCAGCACCTCAGCAATCGTCACCTGCTCAGGTGGCAAACCGGCCGAACCACGATTTGGGAAAAAGACTCCTGGAACGCCTACTCGGTTCGGATAACAGCCGGTCAGAAGTGCGGCACGCGACGCAGAACACACCGGTGACGCCACCATGAAATCAGTAAATTTCATTCCCTCCTGTGCCATCTGGTCGATGTGCGGGGTCTTGATGTCCGGCGAACCGAAGCACCCCAGGTCTTGGTAACCTTGATCATCGTTGAACACAATGATGATATTGGGCGGCTGAGCGGCCTGCACCGTCGTTGCCCAGACACATATCAGCGAGGTGGCGATTATTCGTTTAAGCAGATTAATTTTCATCACAATTCTCCAATTATAATCCTAACCATATCTGGCAGCGTGGAGCGCATCGCTTCCGGGACGACGATGCGCAGGGAACCGTCGCGGAATTGGTAGTCTAGCGTCTCGCCGGTTCTTAGCAACGTGACCGACCGGGGCTTCGCGATATCCGAGATAAAAACAACGTCCTTTCCATTCGGCAATGAATACCAAGTGCTGCCCCGCTTGGTGGTATAATTCTCCGTTTTATCGAGCGTCGGCAGTGGTGCGTCGAGATCAACATCCACAACCGCCTCCCGGGAATGCGCCATCCAGCCAGCCATTTCGTCGCAGACGTCGTAGAACCACTCCATCATTTCGCCGTTGCCACGTGGCGGAATGTTCACCAGCAGATTACCACCCAGCGACCGGCAGCGCACAAGCTCGCTCAACAGTTTGTTCGTGTCCCAATGATTGCCCTCACATTCGACGCCGTAGTGCCAGTTCGGCGTAAACCTATTCTCTGACTTAATGCAGAGTTCCCACCACCACCCCGCTTCATTTGTCACTTTGACATTTTCGCTCTCGCCGTGGTGCATGCCCTCTGGTGTGGCGATCAGGCCGCGCGCCACGAAAACATCCGGCTGAAGCTTCGCCAGTTCCTGTGGCGTCATGATGCTGTTGCCATCCCACCACATCATATCTATTGGGCCATAGCGGGTCATCAGTTCTCGCACTTGTCCGGTTGACTCTTCTCGTTCGGCAGGGCTGCTAGTTGCCATTAGAGAGGTAAGCTTGGCACTGGGCTCAATCTTCTCATGCTTGTAATTCAGCCTGAAGTCCGTGCGCAATGGG
>DMTJ01000471.1 GCA_003477185.1 Lentisphaeria bacterium | reverse complement strand
CCTCAAAACCAAGGTGGTCCCCCTGTCAATGCAAAAAGTGGCCCCCTTTTACTTGCAAATTTACAACCTAAGGTAACGGGTCGGCTCACCTCCATCAGTATCCATCGGTGTTCATCGGTGGTTGCGCTCTTACCAGTCAACGCTTTCGGACACCGGCCGGTGGGATGCCAGGTGATGGCTGCCAGAGTCTGCCTACCTACTTGGGACAGTGGGCGCAACCGGTGGACGACTGCAACATCCAATGCAAGCTCCGAGATGCACTCAGCCATGTCCACTCCTCGGGCGGGCAGCCCTTCCAGTTAACCACTATTCTAAACGTGTCATCTCCGGCGCCGAGAAGAGCATCCGTAAAGACCGACATTGCCATCCATGGCATCGACCTTGCCTACTCCAGCTTAATCCGCAAAAAAACGAGTGGCAAGCCGTTAACTCCCGCCCGATCCGTCTCCCAGCCATTCAGCCCAGCAACTAATTCGCAGCACAACTCCGGGGCTATATCAGCAGTCTCGCCCGAATTACCCGGACTTCCTTGCCAGTATTTTGGCGGAAGGAGGACGGCGCTTGGCGACAACTGCATGCGGCTGATCTTGGCCCCGCTTGCAGCTGACGATTTGACCGCAATATGGCTTGGAATCGCAGATGATTGCTGAAATACGGCAACAGCTTTTGTTTCAGCTTCGCACCAACGTCGTGGAGCAACTCGCCGAGTTTCCGCCTCTTCTTTTCCTTCTTCTCCGCGCCTCCGTGATGAACTCCGGATTCCCGATCTTCCTAGTCCAATTCTGCCTCGTCCAGATAGCACTGGGCTAGAAACTGGGCAACCGGACTGTGTTCGGTTCGATAGGAGTTGGGACGGCCTCCACGATGAGGGCAGCGACGGCGCAAGGCCTGCTGATGGGGTTGTCCTTCCGGATTTCACGACCTGCTACACTACTAGAGGTCACAGAGGAACGGAGAAGAGCCTGAGAGGAGGTCCTGCAGACGCCGAAACTCCTTGTTCTTCTTTCGTTCTTCTCAGTGCCTCAGTACCTCCGTGGTAAGACCGGGAGTGCGGTGCCACAGAGTGGGCAAGGTTAAGCTGTTATTTCCTACTTGCAGCGCTTCAGTCAACCCCGAGCTGTTGCCGTATCAGTCGACAAAGTGACTCTTTGACCTCCGAGTGCCTGGGGATGGGGCGCTCTTTCCGCTGCTCGGATTCTCCCAGAGATCGTGGCGCTTTCCGTGCCGCTGCAGCCGACAGCCTTCGGCGCTGAGGCGCTTCAGGGACGCTCCTCGCTTCAAACCTCCAGCTCCAACTCCTCCATCGTCCCATCAGAAGTCGCTGGCTCCGGCGCGTCAGCGAGCACGAGCCCAAGGGCATCCTGGATGTTGCTCCGAAGTTCGATAAGGGTTTCTCCCTAGCTGAATATACCCGGGACTTCTCGCAGGCGCCCGACGTACCAATCATCGTCCAACCGATAGTCCAGCGTGAACAGACGCTTCATTGAATCAGCTCACAGGTTTCCCAGCATAACAGGAGTTCATCCGACACCGATTGCGCAGCTGCATCGCTTACCGTAAGGGAAAATCTCGCACCTTTCAAGTCGCAGTTGCGGACGTTTACAAGTGGAGCTGGGTGGACGGTGTCCACGCGGGTCACAAGCCGATTGGGTGCCAGGTGGTCTTGATCTCTTGGAAGGCGAGAATGGGCTGCGGGCCAGCGGCAGCGCCGGAAGTGCTGAACACAAACCGCTTGAGGTTGTCCTCGTCCAAGCTGCGGACTTCGCACTGCTCCTCAGTAGAGCTGTCCCAGACCGAGAGGGCGTTGACGTCCATGTGGACTTTGAGGTGTGGCAGCAATTCGCTGCGGTCGCCAGTGAGCATGTTGACAACGCCAGCAGGCAGGTCGCTGGTGGCGAGCGCTTCGGCCAGCGAAATGGCGCAGAGGGGCGATGGCCCGGAGGCAATGACGACGGCGGTGTTGCCGCCAGCAATGACGGGGAGCAAGGCAGAGAGCAGCCCTAGAAAGCCTTGGGCAGGTGGACAGACGACGCCGACGACGCCGATGGGCTCAGGGACGGAGAAGTTGAAATGGGGGGAGGAGACTGGGTTCACAGTGGCCGCAATCTGCTGGAACTTGTCGGTCCAGCCCGCGTAGTATACGATGCGGTCGATCCCGGTACGAACTTCTTCTTGCGCAGTTTTAGTGGAGACTTCGCCGGTGGCGGTCAACTCCCGCACTATCTGCTCTTGGCGGTCTTCAAGCATTTCTGAGAGCCGGTAGAGGATCTGGCCCCGCAGGAAGGGGGTGGCTTTGGCCCAGGCTCCGGTGGCTGCACGAGCGGCCTGGACGGCCTGACGGAGGTCTTTGCGGCTGGCGAGACTGACGTTTGCCACGAGGTCTCCTGTCTTGGTGCGCAATGGGAAATATCGTCCGGACTCGGTGCGGGGAAATTTGCCGCCAATATAGAGCTTATAGGTCTTAAGGACTGGGAGGCGATCGCTCATGGGTCAGCCTCCAACCTTAAGATAGGCACGGAGCCCGTGGAGGCCACCTTCGCGGCCAATGCCACTTTCTTTGTAGCCACCAAATGGTGAGGCTGGGTCGAAGCGATTGAAGGTGTTGGCCCAGACGACACCTGCCTGGAGCTTGGTGGTGATGGAGAAAATCTTGCTGCCCTTGCTGGTCCAGACGCCGGCGGAAAGGCCGTACGGAGTGTTGTTAGCCTTGGCTACGGCCTCTTCGGGCGTGCGGAAGGTCTGGATGGTGAGCACGGGACCGAAAATTTCGTCTTGGACGATGCGGTGGCTCTGGGCCACACCGGTAAAGATGGTGGGGGCCATGAATAGACCGCGCTCAGGCAGCTGGGATTGGGGCTGGTAGAGGCAGGCTCCCTCGGCTACCCCGGCATCGATAAGTGTCTGAATGCGCTCGAACTGGGCCCGCGAGTTGATGGCGCCGACGTCGGTGTTTTTGTCTAGCGGGTTGCCAACGATCAAGGTCTCCATGCGACGCTTGAGCTTCTCGATGACGATCTGCTCGACGCTTTCTTCGACGAGGAGTCGTGACCCGGCACAACAGACGTGACCCTGGTTGAAGAAGATGCCGTTTACGATGCTTTCGACGGCTTGGTCGATGGGGGCATCTGCAAAGATGATGTGTGCGGCTTTGCCGCCTAACTCGAGGGTGATGGGCTTGCCGCTGGGGGCGACTTGCCTGCGGATGAGCTTGCCAACGCCGGTGGAGCCAGTGAAGGCGATCTTGTCGACATCGGGATGGCTGACCAAGGCACGCCCGGTCTCGCCGGCGCCGGGGATGATGTTTACAACCCCGGGGGGGAGCCCGGCGTCTTGAAACAGCTCGGCGAGCTTGAGGGCGGTGAGTGGCGTGGTCTCTGCGGGTTTGAGCACGACGGTGTTGCCACAGGCAAGCGCTGGTGCAATCTTCCAGGCGGCCATGAGCAGCGGAAAGTTCCAGGGAATGATCTGGGCGGCGACGCCGTGTGGCGCGAAGGACTGGTTGGGAAAGGCGTATTCGAGCTTGTCAGTCCAGCCTGCGTGGTGAAAGAAATGAGCACAGACGAGCGGCAGATCGACATCGCGAGACTCGCGAATGGGCTTGCCACCATCCATGGTTTCAATGATGGCGAATTCTCTGGCGCGTTCTTGGAGCAGGCGGGCGATGCGAAAGAGGTATTTTCCGCGTTCGGCGCCGCTGAGCCGGGACCAAGTGGTGTCGTATGCCTTGCGGGCGGCCTGGACGGCGAGGTCGACATCTGCTTCGCCAGCTTCGGCGACGGAGGCGATGGTTTCCTCAGTAGCCGGATTGGTGGTGGCGAAGTGTTTGCCTGATTGCGGGGCGCAAAACTCACCGTCGATGAAGAGGCCGTATTCGTCTTTGATGGAGACGGGCGAGGTCTCGGGAGCCGGTGCGTAGGTCTCGTCGTCAACGAACGCGGCGAAGGGCGTCTGTTCTGGGGCTTTGTCGTTTTTACGCATCAGTCGTTGGAGAAATAGATGGGGGATTGATAGGCGCCGGTGGCCTGCTTGCGAAGTTGCATCAACAGATCATTGGCCAGAGAGCTGGCACCGAAGCGAAACATGTCTGGCGTGAGCCATTCGGGGCCAAGGGTTTCTTTGAGCATGACCAGATACTGAATGGCGGTTTTGGAGTCGCGGATCCCACCAGCGGGCTTCATGCCGATCTTCTTGCCGGTCTCCCGGTAGTAGTCGGCGATGGCCAGCAACATGACGAGGGTGAACTCGAGAGTGGCAGCTGGGGAAACTTTTCCGGTGCTGGTCTTGATGAAGTCAGCACCGGCACGCATCGCTAGGTCACTGGCAAAGCGCACGTTGTCCAAGGTCACGAGCTCTCCGGTTTCCAGGATCACTTTCAGATGGGCAGTGGCGCAGGCTTCTTTGAAGGTGGCAATCTCGTCGCTGATGGCGTGGTATTCGCCAGCGAGGAATTTGCCGCGTGAGATGACCATGTCGATCTCGTCGGCGCCTTCAGCTACGGCGTAGCGGACGTCTGCGATTCTGGTCTTGAGGTCTGACATGCCGCTGGGAAAGGAGGTGGCGACAGAAGCAACGTGAATGGACGTGCCGGCCAATGCCTTCCGGGCGACAGCTACCATGGTCGGGTAAACGCAAACGGCGGCGACCATCGGTAGTTCGGGGTGCGCAGGGTCCGGGCAGCGTGCTTTGGCGCACAGCTGACGCACTTTCCCGGGGGAGTCGCTCCCTTCGAGGGTGGTCAGGTCGATCATGGACATGGTCAGTTTCAAGGCGGCGATCTTGGACGCGTTCTTGATACTGCGAGTCTTGAAACGGGCGGCGCGCTCGGCGACGCCGACCTCATCGATAATGACTGGCATGGGCTGGTTCATTGTCCCGCAATCTGCGGGATGGACTGGAGCACGTCAAGCAGCGAACAGCTCATTGGGCTTTGATGGAGGTGAGGTTTTCATCATAGTCGCCGATCGCGTAGGCGATATCTATACCGCCTTCATCGGTAAATCCGGGGGACCAGCCGACTTCATAGCCCATGGCTAGCAGGTACTCGCGCACTTCGCGCAGGGCGGCGAAATCTTCGGGCCAGGCGCGCAGCGAGATAAAGAAGCGGTCTTTGGGCAGGCGCGCCACGGTCTCATCCAAAAAGCGGGTAAGCTCGACGACGTTTTTGACGGGGACGCCGCCGTCAGGCAGCAGGCGGTAACTAAAGCGAAAGCCGGTGAACAACGGCGCGAGCTGGATCTCTCCCCAGACTCCGCCTTCAGTGAGGTCCAGCGTCTCAAGGATTTTCCCCGTCTTGGAGTGCTCGGCGACCGCTTTTAGCAGCTGCTCCTGGGGAAGCTTGTAGCACTTGCCGTGACGCAGACAGAGGGTGAACGAGCTTTTCTCTGGTATATAGGGCATTGGAAAGGCGATCGGCTTGGCGGTGGTAGCCTGTGGCTGTTGGCCTTCCTTATTATGTTGCATCAATACGGCCATACAGGCGAACATGATCATCATCCCGCCCATGTTGGAGATGATGTCTACCAAGGCACTGAAGTCGATTTTGATGTCACTGGTCTGCACGGTAGATCTCCTCACCGGGAAAAATGGGCAGCATCCCGACTCTGAGGGGGAGTTTCCAGCGGTCAATGAGATAGCGAAGGGTCAATGCCATCCGGCCACCGTCGGGCTCGACCCAGATGATCAGGGTGTTCTGCTGGTTACTGTAGCTAAGTTCACGGTTCTCAAACGTCTTATCGACCAGCAACTGCCGAAACTGAATGGCGCTGACGACATCGCTGCTGAAGAGACTTTCTCCTTGAAGCATGCCGACAATACCGGTTTCGCCAAAGTAGCTCCAAGTGCCGTCAGAGCGCTGCCAGAGGACTTGTTCCTGGCTACAGCGCACATTGAAGGCACGAAACCCGGCTGGGATGCCCACCATCTCGACGCCCTTGATATCCTGCTTGTCGGCTCGCGCTTCGACGGTGAGCGCAAGGCTAATGAGCGCCATGACGCTGAGCATTCCCAGCATGATGGAGAGGAAGGGCAGCGCGGGTAGTTCGAACCAGTTGGCTGTGTCTTGTCTTCTGCGTCGTCGGCTCATGCGATTCCCCTAGCGCCAGGACATCTGCAGGAAGGCGAGCACTTCGCTGGCAACCAGGCTGGCACTTGGGCGCTGGCCAGGCTTTTTAGCTAACATGCGCATCAGCAATGTCGCGAGCGGGATCGGCAGTGACGGTTGAATCGCTGTCGGGGACAAGGGTTCCTCGTATTGGACGGCACGCGCTGTGGACTCTGAGTCGTCCCGCAAGAAGGGGTGAATCCCGAGCCAGAGTTCGTAGGCGACGACGCCAAGAGAGAAGACGTCTGAGCGGTCGCTCACGGTCGTGGCGTGAAACGCCTCTGGCGCACGGTAAGGAATGGTGCCCCTGACCCCAAAGCCCTGTCGGGTACCGCTCATATCCTCGACCGCGCCAAAATCTGTGAGTTTCGCCTCCCCAGTTCGCGTCAGGAGAATGTTCTCTGGCTTCACATCGCGGTGACAGACATCGGCCGCGTGCAGGGCGGCCAGCGCATCTGCGAGATCGCCGATCATGCGCACCTTCACGGGAAGAGGCCGGCTCCGGCCGGCCATTTCCTCGTGGAGTGGGCGCCCGTCTACACGCTCATAAAGGATGAATGGGACAACCGGACGGCCGCCGAGGCCATATTCCAGGGCGCGCACGATGTTTGGATGGCGAATGGACATCGCTACTTCTCCTTCCTGAATGAAGCGAGGCACCAGGTTCTCTATTCGCGGCGCGCGCCCATCCTCGGGGCGGCGCAGCACTTTCATCGCGTAAAATTTTCCGGTCCGTTTATCGCAAACTTCGAAGACGACGCCAAAGGCACCGTAGCCAAGAACCCGCTCGAGTTGGTAGCCAGCGATTGAATGGCCGATGCGTTCAGCGGCCACGACCAGCGGATTGAAGGGAGGGGGAAAGGTGCCGCCAAGCATTCCCTCTACGCGCTGACGAATCGCGTTGGGTGGCGCGCTCTTCATCAGACAGTCAACCACTCCAGCGAGCATGCAGTCTGCGGCCACATAGACGGATTCCTCGTTGGTAACGACCAGCAGCGGGGTTTCTGGATGACAATTGCGGAGTCCGCGAATCAGCTGGGCACCGTTGCAGCCGGGCAAGGCGACGTCCACGACCATAAACATGTAGGTGACCTCGCTCAGAAGCTCGTGAGCTTCGGCTGCGGTCCATACGTGATCAATCGCCAAGCCGGGAATCCTGCGAATCGCATCGTAGGTAACCGTCTCGTGGTCTATCAGCAGGATTCGTGCGGCAATGTGTGTGGGCATTGGTGGATGGCGCCGGTTCGAGGAGAAGGCCGTACGATACGGGCAGTATCCGAATAATCACATCACAGGCAGTGAAACAACGGGAGTGGTGGACAATTCACCACACGACCTCGAAACCGGCTAACCGATGTAGCAATCACAGGGGAGGGTGACATCGGATTCCCCTGCAGCGAGGACCTCCAAAGGAACGATGAGGCGATCCACGGTCTCCTCGGCCTCTTGCCGTACCTCGGCTGATACTCCATGACCAAGGACGCAGATCAAGTGACCGGCGGCTGTTCCGTCACAGATTCGCACCAATATGGGGCGCCCGGAAAGGCGAATGATAGCGCGCGGTAGCTGGGTGATTTCTGCAGGGCTGGTGCAATCGGGCCCCCCGCCCAAGACTAACAGCGCCTGGGCGTTGTTAGCAAGGTCGAGCAACCACCGGAGTGGGTCGCCGCGAGGGGTCGTGATGTACGCGGGTTCGATGCGCCGACATAGCGTTTGACGCTGCGTCTCCAGACGATCGTGCGAGGTTACGGGGCCGTCTGGGGAATGCCAAGCTGGATCTACGTGAAGGAGCCCGAGCTCACAGTTCAGGAGCCGCGCCGTCTCCGCCGCGTGTTGTGCGACGACGTCTGCTTCGCTGCCGAAATTTACGGCCGCCCAGACTTGTCGGAGATTCTTCACTTTGTGTCACCTGAGTCTGAAAACAGGCATTCTTCGCCGATCACCAGAATGGTGCACGGCACATCGCGGACGATCCGAGTAGTCACATTCCCGAGGATTCGGTGGACAAATCCACCAGCCCCATGGCTGCCAACGACAAGCAGGTCCGGCTTGGAGCTTTCGCAGGCCGCGAGGATCTCCGCGACTGGGGCTCCCGAGCGCACCGAGATGCTGGTCTCGACGAGGGGAGGCACGTACTCGCGGACAAACTTGCGCAAGCGCTCGGTGTCGGGCTGCGTGCAGGGTGAGCTTGCTGGATATGCCTGATATGAGTAGAGATCTGCGTGGGCCAGGGAGCTGGTCTCGATATGCACGGCTTCGAGCTGGGCACCAAGCCGCTTTGCCAGCTCGCCGGCATTGGCCAAGGCTCGCCGGGAATGATCGGAGTAATCCACGGCGCAGAGAATCTTGCTGATGCTGTGGGAATCTTTCGGGTGATAGAGGAACACCGGACGGACCGCTGACTGCACGATCTTCTCGGCGGTTACGCCAACGACGACACGCTCGATGGTGGGCTTGTAGGCCGCACCGATGACAACGGCTAAGGTGTCAGTCTTCTTTGCGACTTCGAGCAGCACGTGATGCGGCTTGCCAATGCGCGGCGGCAACGCCGTGGCCGGACAATCGGAAACGAGGGAAGCAAGTCGCTCCAGTTCTGCCGCATTCTCTTTGAGCATTTGCTCTTCTGCCAGAGGTCCGGCTGAGTGAATGGCATAGGGGAGTGACTCCATAACGTGGCACAACTGAAGCCGGCAGTCGAGTTTCTTTGCCAAATCAGCTGCAAAGCCGATCGTGGCCTCCGTGGTATCCCCGTAATCCGCGCCGACGAGCAGTGAGTGTGATTTCATGGTAAAGCCTCTCTTTTAAGTTCCGTAAGAACATGGTAGCACGGCTCGTGCCAACACAGCGGTAGACTCGAAGGCACTTGGAAAGCAGTCCGATACCGGCAAACACGGCAACATCGGATTCCGCATTCGGATAGCAACGCGGGCAAAGCAGCGTTATGGTCCTGAACGGCCGGTGGGGAAATTCCCAGCTCGCAATAGGCCAGTAAATCTGCGTGCTGCGAGTATACAATTTGACCAACAGGTGATCATGGATTCAGAGTTTACGATTCTGGTTGTTGACGATGACGAAGCGGTCCGCGACAGTCTGAGCGGGTACTTGGAAGCAGAAGGGTGGACCGTAAAGCAGGCAGCCAGTGGCCCCGAGGCATTGGAAGTGGTGCGCACTGCTGCGATCGACGCCGTAATCTCAGACATTCGCATGCCGGGGATGGACGGTATCACGCTGCTGAAGAAGCTGAAGGAACTGCACTCCGATGTGGAGGTGCTAATTACCACGGGACACAGCAGCGAAGATACCGCGATCTCCGCCCTGAAGGCCGGGGCATTTGACTACTTTCGCAAGCCACTGGAGGGGCAGAAGATTTCCGCTTCTCTGCGGCGGACCAAGCGCCTCTGTGAGTTGAAGCAGGAGAATCATCGCCTCTCTGCATTGGTTGAACGACTGAATAAGGGAACAGACCGGTGCGCATTTGTGGGTGACTCACCTGCGGCAAAGCGCCTTCTGGGTATGATCGAGAAAGTCTCGGCATCGCCGCACTCAACCGTATTGGTGACGGGAGAGAGTGGGACCGGCAAAGAGATTGCGGCTCGCTTGATTCATTACCTTACTAACGGCGGAGAGGGACCATTCATGGCCCTGAACTGCGGGGGGGTCGCCGAGACTTTGCTAGAATCCGAGCTGTTCGGGCATGAGCGAGGCGCCTTCACGGGCGCGGACAAGCGCTCCCCAGGCATCTTCGAAATGGCCATTGGCGGCACGGTATTTCTGGATGAGATCGGCGAACTCAGCATGGCAGCACAGACTCGGTTGCTGCGTGTGCTCGAAGAGCGCACCGTACGGCGATTGGGCGGACAACGCGAGGTCTCGGTGGCAAACACCCGCGTGATCAGCGCGACGAATCGAAACCTGGCTGACTGCGTGGAGCAGGGGACGTTTCGTGAAGATCTCTACTATCGCATCCAAGTAGCCCCCATTCTCGTCCCGCCGTTGCGCGAGCGCAGGCAGGATATCATTCCGCTTGCCCTGCACTTTCTGCAACAGCTGGGACAGCGCATCGGCCGTACTTGGTCACTCAGTGAATCTGCCCATCAGGCATTGATACAGGCTGAGTTCAAGGGAAACATTCGCGATCTCCGAAACATGATCGAACGCGGCGTAATTTTCGCCGACAATGACGTCATTGAACCGCGGGATCTAGGCCTGATGATTCAGGGCGAGACGAGGCTGCCGGATACGGGTTCCTACAACCTACGCGACCACGAGGTCATGTTGCTTCAAGCCGCGTTGAAGGAACACCCGGGCAATCATTCCGCGGCTTCCCGCGCGCTCGGCATATCGCCCCAGGCACTCTACCGAAAAATCGAGAAGTTCGGGCTTACGATGTAGGGGGAGGGTCGTTGGTTTCGCTGGAAACATCCTCGAAACAGACTGGGAAGCGGGCACAATCGGTGTCCTGTGGTCAGCTGGCAGGGCACTGTGCCCAAGCCTTCACGCCGTCTCCAATCAACTAACAGTAGACACAAGCCCATCGATGACAATCGCTCGGAATCCAGCCCCATGGGATTCGCCGAATCACTCTCAGCATCAGTCGCAGTCGTATGCCATAGATTTGCCAAGACACGGCCCAGAGTCACAACTCTCTCGGCCATCTGCCACTTCATTGACGGCGCGCTTGCCTCAGGAAACGAGCACTTCCTAAAAACCTAAAGACCCTTCGATTTTCAGCAAGGCTCGACCAGTGATCTCAGCGTTGCTATCCAAATAGGTGTGGCCGATCGGACCTCTCACCAACGTAAGCCAGCCATCAGTGCACTTGCCTGGGAATTGATCGCCGAAGACAGCCCGTGCTGGCGCGTGGGACTGGGCGAAGGCAAAAAGATGGTCGGAACTGAATGAAAGGACAAGGTGCGGCAGATCGTCTACCTGATCCCGTTTGTACACAGCGGCGCGGGCCGCCCGGCTCTGCTGGTCGGACGCGGCGTAAACTACTCGACAGAAGAGAAGACTGTCAAAGTCCTGAATTATGCGCCGAAGTATGCTCATTATGAATCGTACCGCGTCCAGTATATGGCGGAGCTGTTGCCCGAGGAACCGGTGCAAGAAGATGTGTACCGCCTCGTACTGGCGGCAGCTACGCATCCCTCCGAGCATTTGTCCGATCTCGCTGTTCGGGAAACGAATGTGGCGGACCCGTATTTTGCCACCAGTGGCACCAAGCTTAGCGAATACTTGCTCAATCCAGACGGCATGATCAGCGAGATTTGCGTCTAGGCAAGCTGACGGCACGAGTATCCGCCGAATGCGAAGTGAGACGACAGGACGCAGCCTGATATGGTAGGCGTTTTTTCCGATCCAAGGCAGGAGACCGCCCCCATGCTCGACCAACTTCGAGCCCTGCAAGCGACATTCCAGGATGCGTCTGAAGCTGCAACCTCTCTCGAACAGCTTGAACAGCTCCGTACTGACTTTCTCGGGCGCAAGGGCAAGCTCACCGCACTCCTCAAGGGGTTGAAGGACGTCGCGCCAGCAGAGCGCGGAATAATCGGCAAAGCTGCAAACCTGATCAAGACTGAGATCGGGCAAGCCCTCGACGCAGCTCAGGAAAAACTGGATCAGGCGGCTCTGGAAGCCAGGCTCGCCTCAGAATGGCTGGACGTAACGCTACCTGCGGCCCCGTCGCGGATAGGCGGTCTGCACCCCGTATCTCGGATCCAGTATGAGATCGAGGATATCTTCAAAGGGATGGGCTTCTCCGTGCTTGACGGGCCACACGTCGAATTGGATTACTACAACTTCGAGGCGCTCAACATCCCGCAAGATCATCCCGCGCGGGACATGCAGGACACCTTCTATTTTGATAACGGCGCAATCCTACGCACCCACACCAGCGCCATTCAGGTACGCGGTATGGAGCACATCAAACCACCCTTTCGCATCATCGGTCCTGGTAAAGTCTTTCGCGTCGAGCGCCCGGACTGGTGCCATGAAATAGCCTTCCACCAACTCGAAGGCATGGTCGTAGGGCGCAACATCACCGTAGCCCATTTGATCGATTGCATGAAAACCCTGCTGCGCGAAGTGTTTCAAGAAGATGTAAACGTACGGCTGCGCCCCGGCTATTTTCCGTTTGTGGAGCCCGGCTTTGAGCTTGACATCGCCCGCGGTGATTCGTGGCTGGAGCTGATGCCCTGCGGGCTGATTCATCCAAGCGTCCTTCGCGCTGGAGGGATTGATCCAGAGGAGTGGTCCGGGTTTGCCTTCGGGCTTGGCCTTGACCGCCTAGTAATGATGCGCTACGGGGTTGAAGACATTCGACACCTGCATAGCGGCGACCTGCGTTTTAGCAGCCAGTTTGTTTAGGAAGGGCGAACAATTATGAAACTCTCTCTTTCCTGGATTCAGGACCATGTGGATTACCACCTCGACCGCCCCGCAGAAGAGCTTGCGGACCTAATCTCACTGCGCGTGGCAGAAGTCGAGGGCGTCGAACGCCTCGGTGAGGCACTGCAGCAAGTGCGCGTGGTAGAAATTCTCGCGACCGAGCCACATCCTGATGCGGACAAGCTTCGCATCGCGACTGTCACAGACGGCGAAGGCGAAACGCAACGTATTGTCTGCGGTGCAACCAATTGCCGGCCAGGAATTCGCGTGCCATTTGCGGACCTGGGCGCTGTTCTGCCCACGGTCGATAAGGACGGAAATGTCTCCACCTTCACGATTAAGCGCGCGAAGATTCGCGG
>DMTJ01000007.1 GCA_003477185.1 Lentisphaeria bacterium | reverse complement strand
AGCCTTGATCATCGGTGAAAATGATCACGATATTCGGTTTCGCTGGCTCAGCAGTCGCGCTCATCGCCCATAGGCAACAGCAACCACACAGACCAAGTAGAAACACTCTTTTCGTTTGCAATATTGGCCTCGCTTTATTTTCTCAATTCACTGGCAGCCGATTGCGTGTCACTTCTAATCTTCCTGGGGCTTCTTATGATCCGCCCACTCGATATCAAAGCGGCGGAGGAAGGGCAAGTTTCCTTTTCCTTTGGTCACGGCCATCTCGATCCCCCAGCTAACCAGTTGCCCGAGAGAGCTATCTGTGAAGGCCTCCGGACGATATGTGCCTGCTGCCCAGGGATGATTAATCACATTGTGCGTCTTGCGAAAGCTCAATCCGTCTACGGAATATAACACTGCGTGCTTGATGTTCTTGGGTGCTCGCGGGCCAATCATCGCTGCGACACCATCGCCTTGCGGCCATACCACCACTTCATGATTTCCGGGGATGACCGGATTCGTCTCGTGCCTCACATAGGGGCCTTCCGGCTTATCGGCGATGGCCAAGCCCATTTTTGTCTGGGAGGGGCTTTTGCCGAGCTGACGCCCCTTGTAATAAAACCAGTATCTGCCGTCGCGAACAATCAGGCAAGCGTCATCAATGAGGTGGCTGTCAAAATGCTCGCGGACTTGGCTGTTCTGTAGTACAGGATTGGTCGTCAGCCGCTCCCAGGGACCATCAGGTGAATCAGAAACGGCGATCCCAATCTTGGAATCAGGTTTAAATCCCTTGCCGAAGGTCTTAGACGTCCCAGTGTAGAAGAGCCAATAACGCCTCTCTGCGACGAGAATATTCGGTGTGAAGACGCTAGCCCCCTCCCATGTTCCTGGCTCACCTTTTGCTAGAGCCATGCCCTTTTCCGTCCAGTCAACGCCATCGGGAGATGTGGCATACCAAACGGTAGCGTCGTAGCCCGGAGCAATGGTTCCTTTGGAATACCAGACATAGTAGAGGTCATTGATTTTGATGACGTCGCTAGGATCACGACGCATCACTCCCTTTTCTTCACCGATGTTGGACAATGTGGTCACTGTCTTCGTCGCAGTGCCGAAGCTTGAATTTTCCGGGTTGGCAGCGGAAGCCGTAAGTACACACACTTGTAGCAGAGCTACTAGCTGGACAAGTCTGTTCGTTGTCATTTCTGGTTTTCTCCTTGTTGGTGAGTTGATCATGGTGTTGGGATGCAGATCAGGATCAAGAGGTGGGAGTGGTCTCCTTGGGATGTATTCTTACTCGACAGCCAGCTCCTGAAACGCGGTGTTCTCGCCACCACCGGCATTCGACACGGGAGCCACACTCCACAGGATCCAACGGTATTTCCCCAACGAACTGCCTGCGGCTGCTCGCAGTGATGCCGCCATATAATTTGCTGCTTTGACGCCAGAGGTATCGATTGAGCCGAGGAGCGTGAGCTTATTCAGGTTCCAGCCGGGATCGCTCACTGAATTGCTGGCATACACCGTCAGCTTCTGGGTTACTCTGCTTCCCTGATTGTAGGACCAGCTACTGATCGCAGAAATCGCCTGGCTGCTGCCAAGGTCCATCTTGTAGACGCCAGTATGGACTCCGTTGGCAAAGATTGGCCCGTAGGTGCTCGTCAGTTTGCCGTCTGTCAGAGAAGCTAGCGGCTGATTGCCAGTCTTCAGATTTGTGAGGACTGTACGACCAGAGGCTGTAGAAACCGGCAGCTCCTTGAAGTGGCCTGGTGCACTTGCGGTTTCAAGCTGGATGTATACTGGTAGTTTCACCGTCAGTTTCAGCTCTGCCTGATCGCGGATGACCTCGAGTACCACACTGCCGGACTTTCCGGGGAGCTGGGTAAGGAACGCCTTCAGGTTGGACGTCGCCTTGCCGTCAATTCCCTGAATTACGTCATCGTTGCGCAGGCCGGCCTCGGCTGCTGCACATCCGGCGGGAATCTCGACGATCACACCCGCGGCCTCCTTGCTGACGCCGAACGCCGAGAAAGCTTCGCCTTCCAACTCGGTCAGAGTTGCGCCTAGCCAGCCGCGTTTCTGGACCACGAGAGACCGGCCTTTTGGTGCGGGCTTGCTGCTGGTCACTTTGGCGGCGGTAGCAGGGATTTCAGGCGTCTCGGCAATCTTTTTGAGTGCTGGCTTCTTTACCCCGAACTGATCCATTGGAAAGTTCTGGAAGCCGAGCTTCAGTGCTGGTGAGCCGTCTTTGACCCGAAAATCGCCGCTGGCCGGGGCAATGAACAGAGGGTCGCCAAGCGCGGAATTTGCATCCCAGCCAAGCTTGGCTGCTTGTTTGAGAATCTTTTTGTCATTTGAAGCGAACAGATTGCGGTCCACCATAGTCTCGTCGGTGTACGGCTTATTCATTCGGGCAGTACGGTGCGGGGCGGCGAAGATGTTGCTGTAGACCTGGTCCTTACTGCGTTGGAACCAGACGTGCGGATGTAGTGAGCCAAATGGGGCCAGATTATTCCAAGCCTTGCGGCCAAAACCCTCTCGCAGCTTCAAGCCCTTGTTCAGCATCAGGTTGTTATAGATGTGATAGTTACTGGAGCCATCATCCAGATCAATATCCCAGCCGTGGTCACAGCGCCAGCGACTGTCACGAATGACGGTGGTCTTGACGGCGTCGAGGAAGGGCAGGGCGGGGTCTGCGTCCACCGCCTTCTGTGAGCTGGTCAAGTGGTCGCTGCGCCAGTAGCGGTCTCGCCCCCACGAGTTGAATGAACCATGATCGTGGGTCTCCAGGACTGTATCGAACACGTCACAGCGCTCGATCAGGTGCCCGCCCCAGGCGCCGTCGCCAATGTTGATCCCGGCTCGAGCGCAGTCATAGATCGAGCAATCGCGAACGGAGATGCCCTGTGCCATCTCGATCTGAACCCCAGCGGGCTGCCGTTCCACACGGCCAATCCCGTGAATCAGGCAGTCCTCAACTGCGGACTCCGCAGGATAGTTATCGGTCTTGGGGCCGGGCGTACGATCGATCTTCGTGAGATCATTCTTCTCGCCATACTCGAAGAGTGGATCACGCACGGCATTGGGGTCGCCGACGAAGCAGACGCCACTGGCGCCAGCGTCATGGATGTGGCAGCCCTTGACCAAGGTCCGACGGTTGTAATTGTTGACGAAGATGGCGTTGCCACCGACCTGATCGAACTCGCAGTCCTGAATGCGAACATTCTCGGTACCAGTGAGCATGAAGGCACCGCCGCGATAGATGGCCCAATCCGAGCGCAGCATTTGCTCTTTGCAGTCCATGAATGTACGAGCTGCATGGCGCACGACAAAACCCACGAAAGCGATGTGCTTCACCGGTTTGGTACTGGATCCCTGAAGCTCCACCAAGTGCCGTAACCGCACCACTTCGACGGTTGCGGTCGCCAGGTCTGTTCCTGGTACAGGCTTGAAGTACAGTGTCTGAGTTCCTGCATTGTGGAACCACTCACCGGCTGTATCCAATTCTTCGAAGATATTCTCCACCATGCGGTAGGCCTTGTGCATGCCCATCTGGCGATTGTTCTGCCAGCCACCTTC
>DMTJ01000008.1 GCA_003477185.1 Lentisphaeria bacterium | reverse complement strand
TCGCGTCCGCGGGCGAGAACGCATGGCCAGGGCAGCACGACTGCCCACGACCGCACTTTTTGCGGCATCCGTGGGCTATGTCGCGTATGAGCTATTGAGCCAGCTGGTCAGTCTCCAGACGATGACCGGGGGTAACCTGAATAATTCATGAAGGGTCTTGCCGCTCGCGCGACGACGCTCATGAACTATTCAGGCTGAGATCCCGGCAGAGGGAAAGGTTTCAGGCAACCGTTTCCTTCATCTGCGCCTGGCTCTCTGCGCGGGCCAGCGCTGCCTTCAATTCGCGCGGCATCACCTTCACAAAGATCGGCAATGATGCCTCCCAGTTGTCCAAGATACTCCGGGCCACGGCGCTTTCCGTGTAGGAGTAGTGATTCTCGATCAACTGCTGCAGGTCTCTCTCATCGGCTTCTGACAACGGATCCAGATCGGCCCGTGCGGTGTTGCACTGGGTCTTGCGGAAGGAGCCATCGACGTCGTAGACATAGGCTACGCCACCGCTCATGCCCCCGGCAAAATTGCGTCCTGTCGAGCCAAGCACGACGACCTTTCCACCAGTCATGTACTCGCAGCCATGGTCACCCAATCCTTCAATCACGGCGACTGCACCGGAGTTTCTGACGCAGAAACGCTCGCCACCACGACCACGGACATAGAGCTCACCGGTGGTCGCACCGTAGAGCGCGACGTTCCCGATGATCACATTATCCTCGGCTCGGAATGTCACATCCTCCGGCGGCCGCAGGATCACTTTTGCGCCAGACAGGCCTTTGCAGAAGTAATCGTTGGCATCACCATAGAGCGTGAGCTCCAGGCCTCGGGCACCGAATGCGCAGAAACTCTGCCCCCCCGAACCATGGCACCGTATTTTGATGGTTCCCGGTGGCAGGCCCTGAGAGCCAAAGTTCTTCGAAATGTGATAGCTGAGCATTGTAAACATCGTGCGTTCGATGGTACGAATGTACAGATCGAAGGACGTAGGCGTGCCATCTTTGAGGGTGGTAGCACAGTGCTCGATAATCTCGTGATCGCGGGCGTTTGCCAAGCCGTGGTCCTGAATCTCGGTGCAGCGAATGCCGACGGTCTCGGCGACGTCCGGCTTCACCAGCAACGGTTTGAGGTCCAAACCGCGTGCTTTCCAATGATCGACAGCCGTGCGGGTGTCGAGACATTGGACCTGTCCGACCATCTCATCGATGGTCCGGAAGCCCAGCTCAGCCATGTAGCTACGCATTTCCTCAGCCACAAACTTGAAGAAGTTAACGACATACTCGGGGCGTCCGGTGTACTTCTTGCGAAGCTCGGGATTCTGCGTTGCAACGCCCACAGGGCATGTGTCTTTCTGGCAGACTCTCATCATGATGCAGCCGCTGACAACCAGCGCAGTGGTCGCAAAACCGAACTCTTCTGCGCCAAGAAGACACGCGACCACCACGTCACGCCCAGTCTTGAGCTGGCCATCACATTCTACGACGATGCGGCTGCGTAGGTCATTTTTCACCAGCGTCTGATGTGTTTCCGCCAGGCCAAGCTCCCACGGGAGCCCCGCGTGCTTGATCGAGGTCTCACGTGCCGCACCGGTACCGCCGTCAAAACCGCTGACCAGGACCACATCGGCCTTGCCCTTTGATACGCCTGCAGCCACGGTGCCGACGCCGACTTCAGAAACCAGCTTCACGTTGATGCGCGCCTCTGGGTTTGCGTTCTTCAGGTCATGGATCAATTGCGCCAGATCTTCGATCGAGTAGATGTCATGATGCGGCGGTGGCGAGATCAACCCCACATAGGGGGTGGAGTGGCGAACTTTGGCAATCCAAGGATAGACTTTCTTCCCAGGCAACTCGCCGCCTTCTCCGGGCTTGGCACCCTGAGCCATCTTGATCTGAATCTCTTTGGCGTTGGCCAGGTAGTGGCTGGTCACGCCGAAACGGCCAGAGGCTACCTGTTTGATGGCACTCATGCGCCAGTCGCCGTTGTCATCCTTGATGAATCGGCGCTCGTCCTCGCCGCCTTCGCCGCTGTTGCTCTTGCCGCCAATGCGGTTCATCGCGATCGCGAGCGTCTCATGCGCTTCACGGCTGATAGAGCCATAGCTCATGGCACCAGTCTTGAAACGCTTGACGATCTCAGTCCACGGCTCGACTTCATCTAGTGGAATCGATTCGCGCTGCGGCGTGATGTTCAGCAGGCCACGGAGCGTGCACAAATTCTTGGTCTGGTTATTAATCAGCTCTGCGTATTGGTCATAGACAGACTGCTTATTCTCCCGCGTCGCCTGCTGCAGCTTGGCAACGGTCATGGGATTGAACAGATGCCGCTCGCCGTTCCGACGCCATTGGTACATGCCGCCGACATCCAGCTCTAGCCGCTGTGGGATGTGCTTGGGCGGGAAGGCATGCTTGTAGCGCACGTCGATCTCTGCGGCGATCTCGTCCATCCCGATTCCGCCCAGTCTTGAGGGCGTCCAGGTGAAGTACGGATCAATCACCGAGTGGTCAATACCAACACACTCGAAAATCTGTCCGCCACGATAGCTGGCCAAGGTGGAGATCCCCATCTTACACATGACCTTGAGGATGCCCTTGCTGACCGCTTTCTTGTAATTGCAAACAAGCGCTGCGGACTCCATCTTATCAATCATGCCACGGTCGCGCATGTCATGCAGGGTCTCGAAAGCCAAGTATGGGTTAACCGCGCAACAGCCGTAGCCAGCGAGGACGGCGAAGTGGTGGACCTCTCGCGCTTCTGCGGTCTCGACAATGATGCCACAGCGTGTGCGCAGTTCTTCACGAGTGAGGTGATGGTGCACGCCTGAACAGGCCAGCAAGGCCGGAATCGGAGCGTTGTCGCGATCTGCTTTGCGATCTGAGAGAATCAGAATAGAACAGCCACCCTCAACGGCTTCCTTCGCCTGAGCGCAAAGGTCATCCATCGCATCTTTCAGCGCATCGCCACCACCACCACGGCTGAAGATGATGTCCAAAGTCACGGACTTCAGGTGCGGATCCTTGATCTCGCGAATCTGAGCCAACTCTTCGTCCGTCAGCACGGGCTGCGGAAGTTGCAACTGGTGACAGTGCTCGGGAGTTTCGCCGAACAGGTCCTGCTCAGGGCCAATGGTGGTCATCATCGAGGTGACCAGCTCTTCATTGATGCCGTCTAGAGGCGGATTCGTCACCTGCGCGAACAGCTGTTTAAAGTAGTTGTAGAGCAGCTGCGAACGA
>DMTJ01000520.1 GCA_003477185.1 Lentisphaeria bacterium | reverse complement strand
GCACCTGCACGAGTAGGCCGAACGCTTCGTCATCGCCGCTCTGGGCACGCTCCAGAAGCTCCCGGTCAGACGGAAAGTTTTCCAAGTCTTCGATAATCAGACACCTGCCAACACGTTTATGCTACACGACTTCATGTCAATAACCTTTAAACCCGGTCGCAAAACAAATACTACCGGTTCAGCCGTCGTAATCTGTCAGCGGGCGCTGCCAGATATTACGAAAACGCACTAGATCCCCGTGATCCTGCAGCCGGAGCGGGCCTTGCTGTGGGTGCTCCTCATACCGGGTCGTCGTGCGATGCTCAGTGGGCCCCAATAGCGTCTTGTTGTGGTGCAGCAGCACCCCATTCAGAAACACCGTCACCGCAGCCTGGCATACCAGCTTGCCATTGCAAAAGCGTGGGCCGATCCAGATAATATCGTACGTCTGCCAAGCGCCGGGGGCGCGACAGGGATTCACCAGGGGCGGGCATTGCCCGTAGATTCCGCCGGTCGTGCCATCTGCGTAGGTCGGGTTCTGAAAACAATCCAAGACCTGAATCTCATAGCGGCCCATCAGGAACAGGCCGCTATTGCCGCGGCCCTGGCCATCGCCCTTCACAACTTCAGGCGAGGCAAACTCCACGTGCAGTTGGCAATCGCCGAAGTGTGCCTTGGTCTGAATATCGCCGGTAGTGGGGACCACTTCCATGTAGCCGTGCTCCAGCTTCCAGGCAGCGTCAGAGCCATCTCGGACGCTTTCCCAGCCGGAGAGATTGCTGCCATCGAACAAAATCTGTGCATCAGCGGGTGCGTTACCCGGATTTTCCTGCGAGCTTTCCGTCCCGGGTGCGACCACGCGTGGTTGCGGGCGCGCTTTATCGTGGACGCGGTACGGATTGCCCGAAATATGCGGCGTGTCATCATAACCCAATTGGCTCACGGAAAGCTCCTTCAGTTGTCAGCATTCAAGCGTGCCGAATGTACGTGAGCTAGCGTGTTGGGCAAGCCTGCTCTGCCACAAGCTGCCGAAATGGGTCTTTATCTAGACGGCACCCACTGAGCGGCGGGGCATCTATGCCAAAGTCAGCGCGCGCTTTGCCGCCCGGGCGCGGAACAGCCGCTTGCAGACGAATGGGACGGGATGTCAGGCGATGAACACCAGAATCCCAAGCCACATCAGGCTGGAATCAAAGTAGCCGGTCCTACGAGTTTACACCCCGTGGGGAGCATAGTGCAGGCGTAGGTCAAGGCATTTAACTTGCTGCCGAAGTTTCACTGCGCGAGGGGTAGTTCCGTGGCATTGGTGCGTGAATCGCACCAGATGAGAAGCCGAAAGAGCAGGCTACACGGACCTAACGCCACCCAGATTTCTGCCTGCTAGCTAGGCCAGACCCAGCTGCCAAGCGTGCAGAGAAGGATGGCGATCGCCATCCTCCTTTTTGGCCGAAGCAGGGTAGGTTGAGAACCACCCAAATCCATGGCCATAGACGATGGCGGGAATGGCTAGCACCAACCGCGCTATGGGCTCAATGAGCGTCAGGAGTTGTTTCTCGCTGACGCCATCGTACAGCAAGACGCAGCCGGAAATCATGACTGGGCAGGCCGCAAATGGCCACCAAGGCACGGGATTGGGCTGGCTCCTATTTGCTGGATCAGAATCACCTGTAGGTATCAAATCCAGGGCGGGATCGCGGCTGGGGGAAAAGCGGTTATTGTCTACGAGCAGGGATCCTTCATTTGGTACGGCAGGAGTTCTCATGACGAACATCGCATTGATTGGCGGCGGCCATATTCACGCCCCGAGCTTCATCAAGCGCATTAACGAAGATGCGGAAATCCAAGCTGTCGCGGTTTGGGACCAGGATGCGGGCCGGGCCGCTGAGCGAGCAGAGGCACTCAGCGCACCCGTTGTGAGCTTGGATGAGATCTGGGCCGATGCATCGATTCCGGCCGTAGTTATCTGCTCAGAGACTGACCAACATGAGGAGCTGGTGCTGGCGTCTGCTGCAGCTGGGAAGGATATGTTTGTCGAGAAGCCACTCGGGATGGCCGCGGCGGATTCATACTCGATGGCTGCAGCAATCCGCGAAGCCGGGGTGAAGTTTCAGACTGGCTACTTCAATCGTGCCAATGCGGCTCATATGTTCATCCGCGGGCAACTTGCGGCGGGAGCTTTTGGGACCGTAACCCGGGTGCGCCATTCGAACTGTCACTCGGGCGCTTTGGCTGGCTGGTTCGACAGCGACTGGCGCTGGATGGCGGATCCCGCCATTGCGGGCTGTGGCGCCTACGGCGACCTTGGCACGCATTCGTTGGACCTGTTGCTGTGGCTGTTTGGGGAAGTCGAGCAGGTGACTGGCTCGATCATGTCGGTGACAGATCGCTATCCCGGGTGCGATGAGACCGGTGAAGGCTTTTTGAAGTTTAAGTCTGGTGTCATTGGCAGCATTGCAGCTAGCTGGGTGGATGTCGGAAATCCGATTACCCTGCAAGTCTTTGGCACGGAGGGATGGGCCACGGTCAT
>DMTJ01000313.1 GCA_003477185.1 Lentisphaeria bacterium | reverse complement strand
CCCGACCGGCGTGGGCAAGACCGAACTGGCGCGCAGCCTTGCTGCCTTCCTGTTTGACGATGAACGCGCGCTCGTGCGTATCGACATGTCGGAGTACATGGAGAAGCACAGCGTATCGCGACTCATCGGCGCGCCTCCGGGGTACGTCGGGCACGACGAAGGAGGCCAGCTAACCGAGGCAGTTCGGCGGCGGCCCTACGCCGTCATCCTGTTCGACGAGATCGAGAAGGCTCATTCAGACGTCTTCAACGTCCTGCTCCAACTCCTCGACGATGGCCGCCTGACAGATTCGCAAGGGCACGTCGTGGACTTCACCAACACGGTGATCATCATGACCAGTAACCTCGGTGGCCAACATCTGCTGGACAGCGACGATGACCAAGAACAAGCGCGGGATCGCGTCATGATAGAATTGCGGCATCACTTCCGGCCGGAGTTTCTAAATCGGATCGATGACACCATCGTCTTCCGCAGCCTCACGCTGGACGACCTCGGTGCCATCGTCGAGATCCAGTTGGCCCACCTCCACCAGCGCCTGGAACTGCTCGACCGCAAAGCAACGGTGACGGCAGCCGCGCGTGAAGCATTGGCCGCAGAAGGATATGCCCCGGCCTATGGCGCCCGGCCGTTGAAGCGGACCATCGCCCGGCGGCTCGAGACGCCACTTTCACGGTTGATCGTGGCCAATGAGTTTGCGGAGTCCGCAACCGTGGAGATCGACTACCGAGATGGTGCGTACACGTTCGAGGTGCGCCCGTAGGCGGTCAGTCCTCTTTGCTCGGGGAGTCAGCCTCCTCGGGCGTTGAGTCCGTGGGAGGCGTCTCCGTGCACGTCCCTTCCATAGAGGCGGGGACGGGCGCGGCGCCCCGTTCTTCGGGGTCCACGGGCATGGGAAAATCTGCGGGCTTTGCGGAGTCCGCAAAAGTCTCCGCTGTGACCGGGGCATCCAGCTCCTCGACCTCTTCTTCTTCGTCCCACAAGGGGGTCTCGATGACGTGAAGATCTTCGGCCTCATCCACAATCACCGCGGGCAACTCCGGCTCTGGTTCTGGTTCGACGATGGGTGCTGGCTCGGGCGCAACTGGCGCGACCGGCAGCCTGCCCATCACGATACGCAAACAGAAGCCATCCAGCCCGCGCAGCAGGTTTCTGGCGCGGCGCTGAGCAATGGTAGCCAGCGCGAGTACTGGGATCACCGCGAGCAGGCCAATAAGCGTGGTATGAAAGGCCACACCGAGCGACTGCGTGGTATGCTCAAGATTTGCCCGAAAGCCCAGATCGGTGCCAATATTGGAGAAGCTGCCCAGCGCGTTGGTCATCCCCCAAACCGTGCCGACAAAGCCAGTAGTGGGCAAGAGCCAGACCAGAAACTGGGTGGTCATAAATGAGCTACTGATGGCCTCCCAGTCGCTGTCTGCGGAGTTCGCAAGCGCATCCGCGATCTCCGCATCCGTGCGGCCTGCGGAGCGGAGTTCGTAGATCCAATGCAGGCGATTGTAGGCGATCAGCTGATTGTGCGGCCCCAGCCCTTGGGCGCGTAGGAGGTTGCGTACGGCGGGCAGAAAGTCGTCAGTTCTGTCATCAAGCTCTGCGCAAAGTCGGCGGACGTGACGAGCAGCCAACTCCTGGTTTGCGGTAACGCGCAGCTTGGTGAGCAGGACGAGAATCCCGTAAACGCCGAATAGGAGAATGGTCTGCGAAATCGGATCTGAGATCACGCTACCAATGCTGGTAAACCGCGCTAGCTGCATGGAGCAGGAAAGCAACAGCGAAACGATCGCGGCAAAGCTGACGGCCCGCAGAAAAGACGGCATGCCGCCGGTCTTTTGCAGGAGCCCGCCAATGGTCAGTGCTACGAATACGATGGCGATCGCGATGTAGCGCTCGTTCGCGGAGTTGAACGCGTCATGCCAGGCACCATCGGTCGCGGTGCCCATGATAAACGCACCCCAGATCAGGCAGGCTAGGGGCAGCGAGATGGCGACGTGGTCGCTTCGCCACGGCACCACGTCGTGCAAGGTTGCGTGGCACGCATCGCAGCGCGCTAGCTCAGGTGCGTTGCTGGCCCCGCATTCTGGGCAATGGGAGTGATCCTGTGCCATGCTCAGCGCACCTCGATTTCGACTGCGCGAGCGTTCGGCAACGCGCACAGCTTCCGGATCCGCACGACAGGATTGGCCGTCCCGGGGGTCTCGCGCACCACAGCCAGCACCAGTTCGGCTGCTCGTTCCAGTAACTCTGGCTGTGCGCCGGCGACGGCTGCGACTGCCCGTTGTGACAGCGCATCGTAGTCCACCGCCGCAGCCATTGAGTCTGTGGCTGCTGCTTCGGTCACGTCCGCAGCAAATTCAATATCGATCTCAAGGGGCTGGGATCGCTCGCGCTCATGCGGGTAGACCCCGATGATGCAGTCGGCATGCAGACCAAGGACCCGAATGATTCCGGTCATCTTCCGGCAGATAGCAGGCTCAGAAACTCAGCGCGAGTTCGCGTGCAGGTCCGAAAGACGCCGCGCATGCAGGATGTGGTCATCATTGAATTCTGCTTCTCCACACCGCGCATCATCATACAGAGGTGCTTCGCTTCGACGACTACGGCCACGCCCAGCGCGCCGA
>DMTJ01000035.1 GCA_003477185.1 Lentisphaeria bacterium | reverse complement strand
TAGAGTTGGCAGGAGAGCCTGCCCTTCGCCACGTAGAACTGAAACATGACGTGGCAAGGTGCTAAGGCCATCTTTGGCAACTCCCCCACATTCCACGCCGAGACGAGCAGGCGCCGCGAGGTTGGATTGGTCCGAATCCCCTCGATCACCGCATCAATCTGATCCAAGGCATCCCCTGCCGCGGTTTCCCAGGCACGCCATTGCTTCCCGTAGACCGGCCCAAGCTCGCCGTTCTCATCGGCCCACTCATTCCAGATCCGCACGCCGTTTTCCTGCAGATAACGCACATTGGTATCGCCGCGTAGAAACCAGAGCAACTCCACAATCACCGAGCGCGTGTGAAGCTTCTTGGTTGTCAGTAGAGGAAAGCCCTTGCGCAGGTCAAAGCGTAGTTGTCTGCCAAAGACAGAAAGCGTTCCGGTTCCAGTACGGTCTTCACGGCGTGCCCCATTCTCGAGGACATCCGCCAGCAGATCTAAGTAAGCGTGCATAATTCGCGTTCCTGTTACAGCACATTCGAGGCAATCTAGCCTTTAATTTCCCGCAGCGCCCGTGGATACCGGTGAATTTTGAAAGAAATTCCGCAAACGCTGAAACCTGCGGGCATCTTCCCGCGTCATTACAGATAGGAGCCCGAAGGGCGGCCGTACGTCAGATACAAAGCGCCATTGGCGCAATCGTTACTCAAGACGCGCCAACCTCTTCGGGTTCCGGTATTTTCAGCCCAAGCCGATGGCAGTTGGACATTCTACAGTTCCATCCCGGACACCTTCACCAACACGAAATACTCCGCATCACGAAGCATTTCGGTATTGTCGGCGGGAAGGATGTTGGGGTACGCAGTGCGCGGAATGCCAAACGATGCGCCATCCGCCGATTCGAGCGAAAGCCGCCCCTCCCGGTCAATGTTTGCCCGCCCGTGAAGGCAGCGCATTTTGACCGGGCTATCTGGATCGTTCTCATCAGAAAGCTTCGCGAGCACCGCGCAGAAACGGCGCCCTTCGAGATAGCGAAGATCCATTAGATATTCAGGGACACAGGCATCTCTGCGTGATATTCCTGGATGGTCTTCACCGAGAATGGGGTGCGCTCTGGCAAAGCCCGCACCGCAGACATGGCCGCGCGCAATCCGCTCAGCGTAGTCGTGATCGGAATTCCTCGGGAAACTGCCTCGCCGCGCATCTGAATCTCGTCCACCTTTGGTGCAGGACCGGTCGAGGGCGTGTTGATGATCCAGCTGATCGACTTTCGCGCCATCAGGTCCAGCACATTCGGCCGCCCCCGAGAGATCCGGTTCAGCAGGTGGCAGGGAACTCCAGCATCCATCAAGGTAGTCGCAGTGCCGGGCGTCGCGTAAATCTCAAACCCGTGCTCGACCAGCCCCCGTATCAGTGGCACGGCAGCCTTCTTGTCCTCGTCACGAAGACTGACGAACGCGTTTCCGGAGCGGGGAATGACATTGCCAGCAGCAACCTGACTCTTGAAATAGGCCACGCCCTGGGAATCATCCATGCCCATGACTTCGCCGGTGGATTTCATCTCCGGGCTCAGCACGATATCGGTGCCGGGAAATCGCACGAACGGGAAGACGGCTTCCTTCACGGAGAAGTGCTTCGGCACGACCTCCTCAGTAAAGCCGAGTTCCTTCAGCGTGCTTCCGGTCATCACACGCGCGGCCAGCTTGGCCAGCGGGACACCAATCGCCTTACTGACAAACGGAACGGTGCGGGATGCCCGCGGGTTCACCTCGAGGATATACACGTCATCGTTCTGGATGGCGTATTGGACGTTCATCAGCCCGACTACCTTCAGTTCACGAGCGAGCGCGTGTGTGTGTGAGCGAATGGTCGCCTTTACTTTGGCAGACAGGGCGGCAGCCGGGATCACACAGGCACTATCGCCAGAATGCACGCCAGCAAGTTCGACATGCTCCATGATCGCACCGATCACCGAGGTTTCGCCATCGCTGATGCAGTCCACGTCGCATTCAAGCGCGTTCTCGAGATAGCGGTCGATCAGCACCGGACGGTCCTCAGAGGCCGCCATGGCTTCGGCCATGTACTTGCGCAAGTAGTGCTCGTTATAGACGATCACCATTGCCCGCCCACCAAGCACAAACGACGGCCGGACGAGCACCGGATAGCCAATAACCTCCGCGGCCGCAACCGCCTCCTCGACATTGGTGACGGTGTCATTGTCCGGCTGCAAAATGCCGATCCGTTGCGCCAGCTTCTTGAAGAACTTACGATCTTCTGCCGCGTTGATATTCTCCGGACTGGTCCCGACCACATTGACGCCATGCCGCGCAAGATCCGCGGCGAGGTTCAGGGGCGTCTGCCCGCCAAACTGCACAATGACACCATCGCACTCTTCCCGCTCGTAGATGTTCAGCACATCTTCAAGGGTGAGCGGCTCAAAGTAGAGCTTATCGCTGGTGTCATAGTCAGTCGAAACGGTCTCGGGATTGGAATTCACCATGATCGTCTCGATCCCGACGTCGCGGAGACCGAACGCCGCATGAACGCAGCAATAATCGAATTCGATGCCTTGCCCGATTCGATTCGGTCCACCACCAAGAATCATAATCTTACGGCGATCGCTCGGGCGCGACTCGTCCACATCTCCGTAGGTCGAGTAGAAATACGGGGTGTGAGCCACAAACTCTGCGGCACAGGTATCGACCAGGCCATAGATCGGCTTAATTCCCGCAGCCAGCGTCGCCGCACGGACTTCGTCCTCGGTCGAACGCAGCAGAAACGCTAGTTGCTTGTTCGAAAAGCCAAACTCTTTTGCCTGCCTAAACCAAGCGGGGTCCTCGGCCAACGCCGGGAGAGAGCCTAGCTCAGCCAGAGAATCGGCATACGCAGTGAGCTCTTCCAGATGGCGCAGGAACCAACGATCGATTTTGGTTAGGTCAAATACAGTTTCGACGGACCAGCCACGGCGAAACGCCGCGCGCACGACGAACAGCCGCAGCGCATTCGGGCGTCGTAGCTCGCCGCTCATTTCCTCGTCTGACATGGCTTCGTAGGGTCCGTCCTTACCATCGCCCCCAAACCCGGCGCGTCCGATTTCCAGCGAGCGCAAAGCCTTCTGCATGGACTGCTTAAAAGTCTTACCGATACTCATCGTCTCGCCGACGGATTTCATCTGGGTCCCAAGCGTCGTGTCGCCCTGTGGAAATTTTTCGAAGGCAAATCGTGGAATCTTGGTGACGACATAGTCGATGGTCGGCTCGAAACAAGCTGGGGTTTCGCGGGTGATATCGTTCGACAACTCGTCGAGCGAATAGCCCACGGCCAGCTTGGCTGCGATCTTCGCAATCGGGAAACCCGTTGCCTTCGAAGCCAGCGCACTAGACCGCGATACGCGCGGATTCATCTCGATCACAATCAGGCGACCGGTATCCGGGTTCAGCGAAAACTGAACATTCGAGCCACCGGTTTCCACGCCAATCTCGCGGAGTACGGCGATCGCTGCATCCCGCATGATCTGGTACTCGCGGTCGGTCAGTGTTTGGGCCGGAGCGACCGTAATGCTGTCACCGGTATGCACGCCCATCGGATCTAGGTTCTCGATCGAGCAGATGATGACGCAGTTGTCCTTGTAGTCACGCATGACCTCCAGCTCATACTCCTTCCAGCCGATGATCGATTCCTCGATCAAGACTTCGGAGGTGGGGCTCCAACGCAGCCCATTGGCCACGATCTGCTCAAAGTCATCCTCGTTGTACGCGATCCCGCCGCCGGTTCCGCCCAGCGTAAACCCAGGCCGGATAATCAAGGGAAAGGTCGCCAGCTCGCCTTTGACCGCATGTGCCTCTTCCATCGAATGAGCAGAACGACTCAAGGGCACGTCCAGGCCGATGTTGGCCATGGCAATTTTAAACAGATTACGATCTTCGGCCTTGTTGATGGCATCCGGTGTCGCGCCGATCATCTCGACGCCAAACTCTTCTAACACACCCATCTCATGCAGTTCCATAGCCAGATTCAGCGCGGTCTGCCCACCGAGAGTAGGCAGCAGCGCATCGGGGCGCTCTCGCTCGATGATCTCACGGATCACGTCGTGCCGCAACGGCTCAATGTAGGTGCGATCCGCAAAATCGGGATCTGTCATGATGGTCGCAGGGTTGCTATTGACCAAGATGACTTTATAGCCTTCCTCGCGCAGCGCCTTGCACGCCTGTACCCCCGAGTAGTCGAACTCGCAAGCTTGGCCGATGATGATAGGCCCGGAGCCGATCAAGAGAATAGATTTAATGTCGTCGCGTTTGGGCATGCCGCCTCAATCTCGTTGGGTGAATGGAAGAGTCCAAGATTGGTCGCGTACCATACTCGCAGCGCACCTCTTGGAAACCGTCTAAGGGCTATTTGAGAGCAGCTTTTCAGGGCTTGGGATAGCCGTCTGGGTGTGCTTCGCGCCAGTTCCAGGCAGATTCCACAATGGAAGACAGATCCAGATGGTCCGGTTCCCAGCCTAATTCTTGCCGGACTTTGTCCGCGCCAGCGATCAACGTGGGGATATCTCCTGGGCGCCGCTCTGCGATTTCCACCGGGACTTCGCGACGGGAAACACGCGCTACCGTGTCGATCACTTCACGCACACTGTGGCCGATTCCTGTCCCTACGTTGTAGCCGCCACTGCCGCGCGTCAGCGCCAGCATGTGCGCCTTGGCCAGATCCAGAATGTGAATGTAGTCACGCACGCAGGTCCCGTCGGGAGTCGGATAGTCGTCGCCAAAAATCTTGATGCACGGCCGCAGGCCTCGCGCCGCTTCGATCACGAGCGGAATCAGATGCGTCTCCGGAATGTGATCCTCGCCGAAGGTCTCGCTGGCACCGGCTGCGTTGAAATAGCGCAGGCAGACGTAGTCGATCCCGTGAATCTCCTTGTACCAGCGCAGCACGCGCTCAAACATCAGCTTGGATTCGCCATACGGGCTGATCGGATCCATGGGCATATTTTCGACGATCGGCACGCTCGGGGGTACGCCGTAGATGGCGCAGGTACTCGAGAAAATGATGCGCGAGACGCCCGCAGCCACAGCGGCTTCCAGCAGGTTCACCCCACACTGCACGTTATTGGTGAAGAACCGGCCGGGAAACTTCATCGACTCGCCCACTTCAATAAATGCCGCGAAATGCATAATCGCATCCGGCTTCACCTGTTCCAAGGCATCACGAATCTCGTCGAAGTTTGCCAAATCCCCTTTAATAAGGGTCGCGCGCGAGTCGACTGCCTGCTGGTAGCCGTGGCAGAGATTGTCAAAAACCGTGACCTCATGGCCGTGATTCAACAGATACTCGCAGCAGGAGCTGCCGATATAGCCGGCACCGCCGGCAACGAATACATTCATCATTTTTCCTTATGATCCTGGAGAATAAGTCCGGTCTAACGGTCGATGCGTAAAGCTGCGCACACCGCTTTCAAAGTCATCCACCGTATGTCCATCACCGAGCAGGACGTACTTATAACTGCACAACCCCTCCAGACCGACCGGCCCGCGGCTATGTAGGCGATTGGTGCTGATCCCGACCTCTGCCCCCAGCCCATAGCGGAACCCATCCGCAAAACGCGTGCTGGCATTGTGCACCACAGACGACGAGTCGACCGCCGCGATGAAGGCAGCAGCCTGAGCCGCGTTCTCAGTCACAATCGCATCGGTGTGGTGACTCCCGTACTCATTGATATGATCCACGGCTTCAGCCATGCCAGCCACGACCCGGATTGCGACCACATAGTCCAGATACTCCGCTCGCCAGTCATCTTCGACAGCCGGAGTAATCGCAATTCCGCCAGCCAACGCCTGAATCTCCACATCCCCACGAATCTCGACGCCTGCATCGTCCAGTGCGCGGAGTAACTTCGGGCCAATCTCAGCCAACGCAGCGCGGTCGATTAGAATGGTTTCTGCGGCATTACAGACCGAGACGTACTGGGTCTTCGCATCCACACAAATTCTTACAGATTTGTCAGCATCCGCTTCAGTCTCCACAAAAACGTGACAGATTCCGTCGGCATGCCCCATGACCGCAATATTGGTATTTTCCATGATGTAACGGACGAACTCATTGGATCCGCGCGGGATGATCAGGTCTATATCGCGATCCAGGCCCAAGATCGCGGATACATCTTCGCGCGTCTCTAATAACACGAGCCAGCCCTCGGGTGCTCCCGCGGCTACGGCCGCGTCATGCATGACCGTGGCCAAGGCCCGGTTGGACTCGATCGCTTCACGCCCACCTTTGAGTAAGACGGCGTTGCCGGATTTCAGGCAAAGCGCAGCGATCTGCACCAAGGCA
>DMTJ01000304.1 GCA_003477185.1 Lentisphaeria bacterium | reverse complement strand
AGAACCTGTATTTTCACAAATCTTCATGCTCACCAGTATATGATCAAGTTCCTGACAATCTGTATAATGATTCAATGCGCAGTTGCCTGTTCCGTGCTGTCTGCAGAGACGACCACAGTGTTGGCGTTTGGAGACTCAATTACAGAAAGACAAGATTCGTATCGTAGCTTTCTGGTTCCGGCATTGGCAAGCAAAGGGCTGGCGGTTGAGTTTGTTGGGCCGAAGCGCGATGCGATCTCTCGCCATGCGGGGTATTCAGGTAAGAATACCAAGTATCTACGTAGCGTTTCGAAGCAAATCTACAGCGAGTATCCTGCCGATATTGTCATGATTCATTCGGGGCACAATAGCTTCAGCAAAGATAAGCCTGTGCCCGGGATTATCCGCGATACAGAGGCAATCATTGACAACATCCGGAAAATCAATCCGAAGGTGCAGGTCCTATTGGCTCAGGTCATTCCTGCCGGAAAGCTGCCTAAGTATGCGTACATTCCTGAATTGAACAAGAAACTGGAATCCCTTGTGGCGCGCCTAGTACAGAACGGGAGTCGTATTACACTTGTGAATCAGGAAGTTGGCTTCGATTGGAAGACGGATACGGTCCAGGACAAGGTGC
Organism: Lentisphaeria bacterium; assembly: GCA_003477185.1. Classification (GTDB taxonomy): domain Bacteria; phylum Verrucomicrobiota; class Lentisphaeria; order JABSQK01; family UBA12247; genus UBA12247. Next base: position 8,075 of record DMTJ01000304.1, on the reverse strand, counting down.
ATCCCAATGCCTCCGGAGCGAGGAAGATGTCCAACAAATGGCTAGCGGCACTCTTGCCGGCTTTAGGCCACGCGAACATATTGTCGTATGAGCAGGTACGGCTTTGGAATGGAACTGCTCCCGGAGTTGCTGCAAATCTTTCGCCGGAAAAAGACGAACCTCGAGGCCGTATCTCTCACGTTAGTATCCCCACGCTTGATGTTTACCGTCCGTATCAACCAAATGGATTCACCCTGATCATCTGCTCAGGCGGTGGGTATCGAAAACTGGCCTCCGGCCCGCTCGGCATTGGCGCCGTTGACGAGTTTCTAAACGACGGGTACACCGTCTGTTCTCTCAAGTACCGGTTATCTCCACCGTCATCCCAAGTCGTCGAAGATGCTTGTATGGACGGCGCTCGAGCAGTGCGACTCATCAGGAGTCGCGCCAAAGAATGGAAGATCGATCCTGAGCGTGTCGGAATGATTGGGTTTTCCGCCGGCGCCAACATGATTTTGAATTTGGCCTGCCAAAACGGCAGAGGTGACCCGAAGGCGGAAGATCCTCTTGAAAGTTTGAGTGGTCACCCCGATTTCATGGTGCTCGCCGCGCTCTGGCATAATAAACAGAACAGCATAACAGACTGGGCTATACACCCGAACCTTCCTCCCGCTTTAATCCTCAGCACCCGGGATGATCGCACAGCACCGACCCAAAAAGCAGAAGAGATCGCCAAAGCGATTCGCGCGGTACAGGTTCCGGTGCAACTTGAGATTTATGATCGTGGCGGCCACATGGCCTTTAATTTTCCAACCCCGACGGCCGCCGACTGGGCGCAGCGTTTCAGGAAGTGGACCAAGCAATTAAACTTCGGTTCTCAGAAGTAGAATCATGCGATAAAGATATACGCAGAAGTGAACGAATCGATTCAGACGACACCTGAAGGCGCGACGATGCGCAGAGACCGCATCTCCTCGGCCTACAATCCCAAAGTCACAACCACCGCCTTGCTGCCGATGACTGGCAGGGTCGAGCGTTCAATCGGGCAACAGGGCGACCACTGATGATCACAGCAGACCAAAGGGAGACGGCCCCCGATAGCGAGAGCGAAGCGCCACCGCCGCAACTACCCGGCTCCGAACTGGCGCCAAACGTGTCGCGCTTGCGGATTTGAAATGGGACGCGTAATACCGAGCGACGAGGAATAACACGCGGTGCTCCCGACGAGAGGCCCGGGCATGACCGTGAGCTGCTTGTCCTTCCTTTTCTTCTTTCCTTCCTGTGTAATTCCCGCACCAGGATTGGAGTTTCGCTAGCTTTTAGGCCTCGGGCTTTGCGACGACAAGGGCCGTTCCGTCGGTCATGATCTGAACGTCGAGCCAAGGGACGGGTGATCCGCCGGAGCCGGTGATCGTGACGGTCTCCTCGCCGTTGGGCATCGAGAAGTCCACGGTCTCGACCGGAAGATCCCGCAGTAGATTCCAGTTTCGGTCGTAGACCCGCGCGGTCTGCCCACCGCTATACTCGAGGTATTCGCTGCTCTGCACGGCGCCCGTGCAACGCAAGGTGCCCGCACCAATCTGAATCACTGGGTCCTGCAACTGCGTGGAAATCTCGCGCAGGGCGCGAAGGTTTCGGATCTCGACGCTGGCACGTGTTTTCCCTGGTACTGCACCAAAGCCCAGGTGGATGCGGTCAACCTGCGCGTAGTCTGCGTGGTGAGTGGCCACGCGCCAGCCCCAGCGATCGTCGGCCCAGCTCACTTCGCCCTTGGGGATCTCGATGTAGCGGCTGCCAGTGAAGTCGATGGGCACGAGGTAGTCGCGACCAGGAATCCGAATCACAAGCAGAGCCCCGCTGCCGTCGCCGGTGACTTCCAGGCCGATGCCGCGGTGCCTGGTCATGTCCACCCGACGAGAGCAGAATGGGATGGCGTCCTCAAAGGTGCGACGTTCGTCGGCTGCGTTGTCGCAGCTGATCTGCAGGCCATTTGCGGTGTCCGCAAAGGCCATGTCACAGGTTTCCTGCATGTCGCTGGCAGCTGGCTGCAGCGGAATACTGCCGGTGACCGGCGCGCCGCCCGCGTCGACCAGACTCACGACGGGGCCCCAGCCAGAGTCGTCGAACTCTGCTTGCTGCCAACCCATGGATGCGACGGCGGCGCAGCGCCAGCTCGTGTCGATCGGAATTTCGAAGCTGTCAGCGGCAGCTTTGCCTTCGAAGCCGGCGACGTGCTCGGCCTCGCGCTGTTGAGCCGCCGTGCGGACCGGCACGATCTCGAGTTTGCCAACCACACTGGTGGCGGCAACCGCCAGGAGGTTCTCGCCAGCCTTGAGGTAAGGGGTGATGTCCCATGCCGTCATCTGCGTGCGGCTTCCGCCCTCCCCTGCCTGGACGCCATTGACCCACAGCTCCAAGTGATCATCCGTGGCAAATAAGAAGCGCGCGGTGCCGGCGCGGAAGTCCGCTGGCACGTTGAAGGTCTTGCGGAAGTGGACGCTCTCGGCGTGAGCTGTATGGGACGCGGTATTCGCAGCCGCCTTGTCGCAGATCCAGTACAGCCCTTGCAGCGCTACGGGGTCCACCGTTACGGTGGGTTCTGTGGGATCGAAACCAGAGAGGCACTGGACGGTGAAGCGCGGTGCCTGTGCCGGATTGGGGTTAAGCAAGCGCAGCGGTTGACCGGGTTTGATGAACTGGCGAGGCATAATTGGGCCATGTTCCTGCCAGCTATGCCACTTGATGTCGCCGCCGTGGCGGGTCAGAACCCGAACTGGGACGATGTGCCACGCGGTGGGCGCATGTCGCAGCATCCAGACAATCTCGGAAGACGGGTCGCGACTTGCGTCCCGCAAGCGCAGCTCAGGCGGCCCGAAGGTCGCCCGCATGGTCTGGCGTTGTTCAGCACTGAGGTGGCGGCTGACCTCTTTCCAGTCGCAGACCACTTCAATAATTTCGTCTGTCCGGCCATGTTGCTTGAGGGTGCCCGGCGAAATTCCAAACATGGGCTGAGGCTTGGTGAGGCTGAAGCGGTTGGAGTCATTGGCTGCCGCTTTGCTCATGGAGAAATGGGCTTCTGTGACCCGGCTGGCCGGGCGCATTGGGGAGTCAAGCATGACAGCCGCGCTGTAGCCGCCGTGGGTGGCGGGGTTGTTCCCGCGCATCAGTTCCTTGGTGGAGTTAAGCCGATATTCGATCCAGCAACGAGGCGCACTCCCGCCACTGGTGTTCGATGCGACCGTGTGATCAAGCGCGGCGTAGACCTTTGTGGCGAACTTTTCGCAGCCCCAGCGGCCGGCATAGCCGTGAATCTCGTAGCCGTCGTACTCGACATTCATGATCCGGCAGCGATTGACCAGCCCGGCAAAGCCTTCGGCCATTTCGTCGAGCAAGGTTGAATCGACATCGGGCGTAAAGACGATGTTGTACGGGCGTTGGAGCCCTGTGAGTTCGACGCCCGTGGCATGCTGTCTGGCACCGGTGCCGGACGCGCCGCGCACGCAGTCCCGTAGTGTCCAAATCTCTGCATCGGTGTCGCCGAACGATCCGACCTGAATCAACTCAGCGCCGACACGCACATGCGACGGCATTTGCCCCCGATGATTGTTGACGACTGCGTCGAGTGAACGCTTGTCGAAACCGGGCTCCGGCTTGAACAGGAGTGTCGTCTCCTTGGTGTCTACTGCCGCCACGAGCTGGCCGGTGATCCAGTTGGCCAGCCGCGGGTCCGGCTGGGGCAGGATATAGCGCGGATCATGCTCGCAGATTCCCCCGCTGACCCAGTGGATTTTCAGGTGCATGCCTTTGCTTTCAAGGTGATTGGAGAACGCGCGGAGGTCCGCTTCGCCGCGGGGGAAGACGTCTTTGCGCACGGCCCAGTTCAAGCTGGCACGTGGCCAGAAGCCGCCGTCGGCATGCCAGGTGTTGGTAAAAAGGTAGATGTCCTTTACGCCGGCACGTTCGGCGTATTGGACGCCCTCGTAGAGTTCTTCCGGGTTCTGAGCTTCCAGATAGAACTGGCTCTGGTCGGCGTACTTGCGCTGCCATTCTGCGACGAGGTCGCGGGCCGCGGCCAGGTCCCACGGGCCCTCAACCTGCGGATGCGGCAGGCCTTCGTCGACCCAGATGTGCAGGATGATGTCGTCCTCGTCAGCTGGGTCTTGGGCAACGTAAAGTGCGAAACCACCGTACGGATTTTCCGTACCGCCGTGCTTGAGGTAGGGCCAACTTACCCGCACGCCTTCCGGATCATCCTGCACCACAGTCATGTGGTCAAGCTCCATCACGCCAACGCGGGAGTCAGCGTTCAGCGAGAAGTCGAGACGCCCGAAGGCCGCGGTATCAATGCCTTGCAGTTCGACGATCCGGAAGGTGATGTAGTGGGCCCGCTCCTTCACTTCGAGCAGGATCCCCTGCCCTCCATCGCGGGCTGTCACGAGCAACCGATTATCGCCTTGCGGCACCAGGCGTTCCAAGCGTACTTGCGGGGACTCTGGGCACTCGCCGTGCAGCACGAAGCCGTCTCCGTGGGCCAGCGTTGTCAGCAGCGGATTGCCGTCCAGCAGGTTCAGGGCTCGCGGGCGGGCCGCGTCGTCGAATTCCAGCGTGAATCGCTCGGTTTGCATCATGGTTTCCTGTGCGCGTAGAGTAAAGGTAGACGGTTATGGCTGAAGCAGGGCTGAAGCGAGGATGGTTGTGCGAATTGGACGGCACCGCAGGCAACTTCAAAGTCCCGCAGATTGGCTGCGGCCGACAAAATGGCTAGCCAATCTATTTGCTTGACATTGGTCTTATTTCCAGAAACCGACACTTGGAACGTTCGCGCGGCTCCCCTTCGGGCCCGCCTCGATAGTCCAAGCACCTTTGGGGGTGATTGGGTCCCCAGTACCGACAAGTTCTGAGTCGTAGGCGTGATACAGTGCCACGTGTCCATCCGCAAACTGATAGTTCACCCGACCTTGGCCATGCAAAGCCAGCGTATGGTTTACTGGATTGCTGGCCGGGTTGAAGTTGCCATTTCCTCGGGCCGCAAGTTGCTGTTCGGGGAACCAGATGTACCTGCGCTGGCCGTCCGTGAGAAACTGCATTTCCTCGGAGGCGGCATAGCAGGTGCAGTGCTCGCCATGCAGGTAGTCGCGCCAGGACTTGCCGGTAAGGGCGTCGACGACGCTGGCGCCATCGACGGTTGGCGGTTGATCGCTTCGCGAGACGTCCAGTTGGTCGGGTGAAGGCGCTTGCCCTTGCCCCATGCCTAGGCCCCCGGTATGCCAGGCGGTTTACCCGGTCATCAGGACCGCCCGGGCCGGGATGCACGAGGGCACCGCTGAGTAGGCGCTCGTGAAGTGCACGCCATCTGCGGCCAAGCTGTCCAAGTGCGGGGTCTCAACTATTGGATGGCCATTGAAGCCTAGGCAATCAGCCCGATGCTGGTCTGTCATGACCAGGACGACATTCAGCATTTCACGGCCAACACGTAGCCCAAGACGTCATCGTTGAAGGCGGGCAGGTTGATCTCTCAACAGCCAGGTGTTTCTGGCCACCGGAGGTTGAAAGCGGCCCTCTCAGCGCACGAGGATAACGGTTCCGGGCGTAAGGGCCGCACCGTAGTTGGCCTGGACTTCGGTCGGCGTGAGAATCTGATTGTAATAGGCTCGAATAACAGCAATCTGGCCATCGAAGCTCTCAGTGCTCTGCTGACCTCCGCCCAATCCGCCAGCATTAGTGGCTCCGAGGGTTCCGAAGCCCGTGGGGTCGGCGCCGGTCCAGTCTCCGTCGTCATCATTGGCGGTGCCGACCTGCTGAGCATTGAGGTAAAGGATGGTCTGAAATGGCGTTACGGCATCATGCGTCACCACGATCTGGAAGAAGTCGCTGGTTGCTCCTGCATTCAAAACACCAGACGGATCCGTGTTGAGATCGTAGGCAATCTGGGGTGCCCCATTATCGTGCGTGACAACCAACTCATTGTTATCAATCAGAATTCCCAACCCAGTGCTTCCTCCACTTTCAAAGATGATCTGGCCATTTGTGGGACCGGGAGTCAGGTCATCCGGCTTGACCCACAATTCCAAGGTGACGGGGAATAGGGACCAATTGGCATTACTGGATGTCTCGAAGGATTGCTGGGTACTTGTGCCAGTGTCGACGAACAATCCACCGGCGTCGTTTCCGGTGGACCCGCCAGGGAAGTCATAGGCGTGCGTAAATGGCATAATCGACCCGGAAACGGCGACCCGGGTAACGGCGGGAGAGCTGTCCAGCAGTATTTCATGGCCGGTTGGGTTGCCCGGCGTCAGGTCTTCCCAAACCTGATCCCCATCGGCATCCTCGCTGGCGTCAACGTAGAAATCCGCGCCAGCGGTCGCGAGACTAGCGTTGACAACGGCCTCGTAGTTATCCGAGATCTCGCTTGCGCTTAGGGTTATTCCGCCCCAGACGCGGTAGATCGAGATGTCGCCTTCGAATTCACCGTCTACAACAGTCTGTGCGATCGCAGCGGAAGCATTTCCCAGCGCCGCTGCGTCGCCGCCGCTAAAATCGTCGATGCTAGTGTTATCGTTGTCATTGCCCGCGTCGTCGCTGACCGTTGCGGAGAGATTGTCATCGACAAATTGTCCGTCTACATAGATCGCCAGAAGGTCAATCGCCCCTTCTTGGTAGAGCAAGGTAATCTGACGAAATTCGGTGGTGTCGATCGTGGCGCTTACCGTTTCAATCTGAGCGCCAGTGCCCCCGTCGATGGTGAAGTTCAGCGTGCCACTGTCATCTCCAATGGTTCCTGGCGCGTACCAGATAGCATAGCCGACGCCAGAGCCACCAGACTCGAAGATGACTTGCCCTGCGTCACCGGTATCCGCAGGTTTTAGCCAGAACTCCCAGCTTGCGCCAACGTTGTGGCCGAAGAGATTGTCCCAAGATAGCTGATTATTGTCGCCGTTGCCGCCCGTAAAACGGTAGGCTTGGGAAATTCCGCGGCGGCCAGATGTCACCGTTTCAAGCGTCACATCGCCCGCAAAATCAAAATCGTGACCGCTGACGGTCCCTGTTGTGTTCCAATTCGCGGCGTCAATGGCGCTGGCGGGATCATTGGCGTCGAAATTCAGGCTCACGCCGGAAGCGACTGCAGCTGCCGCATCGGCAGCTACGAACAACACGGCGGCAACGGCCGTCAAAAAATTTAAGGAGAGGCGTTTGTTCACAATTTCACTCACTCGTTTACGTTTACTGGTTCACTGCAAGCAGATCGCGGCATGCGAATAGGTGAACATTAACTGCGCGGCAGCTTCTTGCAAGGCAAAAGCCTTCACAGTTGCCCTCGATCCGTGCCGCTGCCAAGCTTGCCCGCACTAGCATGTGATCTCGAGAGCATAGCCCAGACCGTCATCACTCCAGGCGGGCAGGTTGATCTCGACGGCGTCGGGTGTTTCTGCCCACGAGAGGTCACCTGTGGTTCCCAGTAGGCGGATGCTGCGTATGGCAAGCCCCTTGATGGCCTTGACGGCAATGCGGCCGTCCGCCGGTCGGCCCAGGGCAATCACATAGACCGTGTCCTCCTTGCGCGTGAACCAGAAGTCGTCAGCAGCAAAGGTATGATTAAAGCCACCCAGGAAGCGGTCCCGGGTGCCCTTGATCTGCACCTCGTCGCCCTCATGGGGCACGGTCCAGGTTCAGAAATCTTGATCCCTGCACCTCCGCTGAGCGAGAATCGATGGGATGGTTCGGAAAATGTCAGTGGTACCGGCGGGGCTCAATGTGGGAGGCGCTGTCCTCAGCGGCGACCGGCGCCATGTGACAAAACGGGTCGCGGCTGGGACAGCCCCTCCCACATTGGGGCCCACCGGTACCGTCAGTATTTCCGCCGGCTCAAGATCCCTGAGGTTTTGGTTCCGTAGATCGCCTCGCTGTTGAACTTCAGCCATTCGCCGGCTCCCAACAGGGAGGTGACGGCCCCTTGGGGAATGCCCCCGGTGCCGTCCGGGCCCTTAATCGCCTGCCTCGATAGTCCAAGCGCCTTTGGGGGTGATTGGGTCCCCAGTACCGACAAGTTCTGAGTCGTAGGCGTGATACAGTGCCACGTGTCCATCCGCAAACTGATA
>DMTJ01000084.1 GCA_003477185.1 Lentisphaeria bacterium | reverse complement strand
GCCAGTTTCGCAGCAGCCGCGTGATTGGTCATGTTTTCAAGTGCATGGCGGACGGCGGCGATATCCGCGTAGGTGCTGTCGTCGCCGACAAAGAAGCGGTCAAGCGTCTCGCTGAGGAGGGTGCACCACTCCGTGGCAGGCATCGGGCTTCCAATTCGATCCCGAAATGTGCAAAGATCATCGATGAATTGAGCGAGTTTTCCAAGCAGAATAGCGTTACTGCCTTCGACCTCGTTAAATGGTGCGATGCCGGAAAAGGCGGTGTCAGATGTGTCGGCTGCAGCGAAGTCGCCGAGTGCATAGCCTCCGAACAGACGATCTAGGCCAGCACGCCATGAGTTGGCCTCACCAAGCTCCTCGAAATCTAGGTCTTTCCGGTGGGGGGCATCGATGCCCCAGCGGATGTTTGCGTCGCGTGCCCAACGCTGCAGGAGTGTCACGTCCTCCTCGCTCAGGCGGCACGCGGTAGCGATGGCGTCGACACCGAGCAGGTCAAAGACCTCGCTGGCGCGGAAGCGCAAGCGAGGCAGCTTGAGCAGGGCCAGGAAGGCCTGGACGACAGCGCTCTCCGCCGCCGCAGTTCGGTCGGCGATGGTATAGGGAATGTAGTCGGCGGCATTGCGGGCACGGCGGTTGAAGATGGCTTCGATCACAGGGACGTAGTCTTCGATATCTGGTGCCATGATGACGACATGACGGGGGAGGCGGGACTGGTCACTGTTGAACCAGTTCAGCAACTGGTCGCGGAGGACCTCTATCTCGCGCATGCGGCTATGGCAGTCATGCAGAAGCAGAGAGCAGTCGTCGCCGCTTGAGAGCGCGGCCTGGCAGTCGGCCGCCTCCTGCCCGTCGTTTGAGGCATTGAAGATACCATTCTGTAGCGCCCCAAGCAGCGTGCTGGGGCCTGGAGGCTCAGCCGCGAAGAGCGCGCTGTCGCTGGGGTCCGCTAGTCCGCCAGTCTCTTCGTCACCGCCTGAGCACTGCTCCAAGATCTCGCCGAGAAAATCGCGGATCAGTCCACCGAACGAGTTGAGTAGGCTGTTGCCGCTCTCCAAGGCGTCCGCGTCAAGCGTGGCCTCGTCCAGCTCCGCGAGGCGCAGCTGAAGTTTGATGGTGTCGATTTTTCGCTCGTCGTCCAGCCAGTAGTGAGGCGAGGGGTTGCGTAGGAACAGATGGACGTCGATCTTCTGGCCAAGGGCGCGAAAGAACTGCAGATAGAGGGGAGGCATGGTGCTGATGCCAAATAACCAGACGCGCTTGAGTTGCCCTGGTGCGAACTGAGTCGACTTGTACCTTTTGAGAAACGCGGCGATCCGCTGGTCCCGAGACTGCCCGCCAGCGCTTGCTAGACTGCGCCACAGCTGGGGCTGCCAGGCATTATTGGAGTGCTTGAGCTCGTCGCTTTCCCGGCTATCCCGCCAGGCGGCGAGCATCTCAGGGCGGTGGATTTCGTATTGATCGAAGACATCGGCAATCTCACGGGCCAGTTGGAAGCGGCGGCGGTCGGTGTTGCCGTCTTCGCGAATCATGTAGGCTCGCAGGCCTGCGAAGACGTCAGGCTCAGTGTCTGGCAGGGGGCCCAACAGGTGGTACAGGCGCCAGGCCAGAACCTCGCGATCAAAGAGGTCGGTTACCCGCTCGCCGAGTTCTGACCACCGGTGAGTGGCCTCGTCAAGATGCAGCAGCCCGAAATTGAGTAGATCATTTGGCATGACAAAGCGAATGTTTGCCTGGACGCCAGTGGTGTTGACCTCAGAGGACAGGTCGCCGCTGAACGACTTCGGTGCGGCTAGTTGCTGAAGCAACCACGATTCCATGCCACGGCTATTGATCACCACGGTTTCCGTATAGAACGGATCCGCATCTGGGCCGCTCTTCCGCGCCTCGTTCAGCAAGCCGGACATCTTGGCGGCAAGCCGCTCAATATCATTACTGGTATGAAGATAAAAAGCCATGCATCCCCGAAATCCGCAGTGTGTGACGAAACATTGCTACAACTCGGACGTACAACAAGGAAGTCAAGCGTAAGTCCCTCAGTTTTTGCGAGCAAAAAAGTTCTTCGGTCGGACTGTGTTGTACCTGATCAAACAAATCTCTCTATCGTGCGGGGGAAACAGGGATAAATATGTGACTGCTAAAATTCGAGGTCGATGGTCCCTCTTCTTGCGGTGAATGCCAGTACTCGTCAGCAGCGGACTTGGTCGCCACCACGTTTGCGTCAATGTCATAGTTCATGTCAATGCCTACAGATACGGTTGACCACACTGGGCCATTGGCAAATCCATGAGTCGTAATCTCGAAGCAGATCAGATTGGGCGCGTCATAGCTCGCGACAAAACGTTCGAATCGGTCATAATCCACGTCCTCCTCCCTGTCGTCTATCGCATCCCAAGCCGTTTGGGCAACCGGGGAAGCATTGACGATCTCGCCTAGTTCGTGAATGAAAACGAAATCGATGGCTGGGGACAGGTCACCGTTTTCATCGAAGAGCGGATTGCCGGTTGCCGGACAAAATAAGTTATCGTGATCAAGATCAAGTAGCACGATTTGCATAGGGCACCTCGGAATGTTGAGTTAGGCTATGGGCAGATGCCTGGCTGGCAAGGCTTGGCAAAACGCGGAGTTGCGGTCAGGAGGGATTGGTGTGCACGGTTCTGGTATTGAGTTCGATCGAAAAAAGCACACCGATGATCTCACCAAATGCTGCGGAAAGCAGCCCGGTCAAAATCAGGAATGAACCGGCGCCGATTGAAAGTACGCTTGACTCTCCCACCAGTGTGACCTGCGGCTCCTGCGCAAGCAGGCCGTGAGCGATTGCGACGTAAGCACCGAGGCAAATGATCAGCCAGCCTAGAATTTTCAAGAGCAGTGAAATGAGGCTTAGGATGAGAAATTTTGAGTTCATATTGGGGACCTTCGTTCTTTTATGTGAGTGGGGGGCTGTCGGAATGCGGAATAAAAATCATTGTGCCACCCGAATCTCGGTTGGCTCTCCCAAGGCGACCAGAGCCCGCTGAAGGCAGGACAAGGTGAGCACATCATCGACTTCGGCGGCACGGTAGCAGGAGCCAATGAACGGACAGTCCTGTAGATTTATGCCGCAGAGTTCTTCGTTAGTTGTTGCGCTCAGTTGGCTCATGATTTCGCTCACGTAGTCGTAGGCATTTGCCTCTGGCGAGTCAGTAATGCACCAGTCATCAACGTAATGATAGTACGCAGGTCCGTGCTCTGGAATCTCCTTATCAAGCTCGTCGATCTCGACATTTTGACAATCCATCAGGAAGTCGGCATCCTTGAATTCCTCTGCAGAGACGCTCTGGTAGTTGGTGAGATACTCCCGGTATGTGATAGCCGGCGGTTCGTCGTAGCGTTTCCCGTCGAGGCAAAGTATGAATTCTGCGTAATCGTCGGCGCAGGCATAGAGCACCGTTTTTGCGTCCTTTATTTCCGGCGCGAGGTGCTCTCCGGCAGCGGCCAGAGATTGCGCTTGAGCCAGCCAGTCCGGCACAAAAAGGCTCACACCCGCAGCCACGGTGCTTTTGAAAAATGATCGTCGCTTCATCCTGAAGTTGCTCCCGTTATATTCTTTGGTACGCTATGATTGTCATCGTCTCAGGCCATCTGCTAGTGTGGTGTGTCGTAAGTTCATGGGTTAATCCGAAAGGCCCTCGTATTTTCCGACAAACTTGTGTTTCACCGCACTAGAGTATTTCGAGCATCTCGAGCATGGTCTGCGTGGCATGTTTCGCATTGGGGGATGTCCCTCCAGCTAAGATTTCTGAGAGCTCGATGGCACGGCCAGCGCAGCCGTAGTACAGGTTTTCAAGCAGCCCGGGCTTGTAGACCGCGTTTGGCAGAAAGCTCGAGAATTGGATCATGCCGAGGCTGGAGTGAAAGCTGCCGAAGCCATAGCCAGAGATGCTCTTCAGCAACTCCTGACGGTTCAGCATCATCGCTAACGCAGGACCGGCTTTCGAGTCATCCAAGGCTACCGGAAAAGACTGGCGAATCGCCAATCCATTCCCCAACACGGGGTGCGGCTGGTCGCCGTGCATCTGGCACAGCGAACTGATCTCGCCGAACGGGAATTCAACCGTGAGCCCCGCCGCACCAGGGTTCGCAAACAGAGCTGGTGGCGACTGCATAAGGGACTCGCAGACCATCTCGAACTCGTCTGCCTGCCAGCCTGAAAGGGCATTGCCCAACGGCAACACCATAGAGCGGACGATGCCAGCCATTTCATCTGGCTGCGAGCGCAGGCCGTTTACGGGATGCCCGCTGACTGCGACCTCGCCACGCGCTGCAATGGCAAACGCTTCTGCCAGTGACGTTGCAGCATCCAGCTGTAGAACGGCAGCCGTGGCGATCAGGCCCTGCATCCAGTGGGCGATGCCTGGGTGAACGCGCACCAGCGAGCACAACTGCAGCGTCGCGTCGTCTTGTTGGTAGACCGGCCCCCACATACTGGCGGAGGCCGCGATCTCATTGACCTCAGCGGGCTGGTACAGCCCCGGCGAGATGTTGCACACGACATCCGTTCGC
>DMTJ01000195.1 GCA_003477185.1 Lentisphaeria bacterium | reverse complement strand
AATTTTCACTAATCTTCACTAATGTAAGAAGGGCCTGATATATGTGGATTGATTCATTAGTGAAGATTAGTGAAAATTAGTGGTTCGCATTCTGGCTGTGGCTGGCTGTGGCTGGCTGTGAAGGTGGAGTAGGAAGAGTTTGATAAGTCGAGGCAGCGTAAATGTTCCAGTGGAATACCCTAAGAATGTTAGATCTGCCGTGACATTCAGCCAGCAGCCCTATCCTTAATTGCCTCCGGCTGTTTGCCAGTGGATATACCTATTCCTTCACTGGGGCGCGAAGCGTGCGGTCGACTGGCCATGGGGCGCCTTCGGCGATCCACTGCTTAATCAGGGCGCTTTCCTCGGCCCTAAGGGGCTCGCCCTTAGCGGGCATGATGTCGTCGTGGTCGGCGTCGAGAATGGTCAGCAGATACAGTGGGCTTTCGTCGGGCTTTCCCGGCACGAGTACGGCATCGAAATCGGGGCCCCGGTCGAGGGCAAAGCGCGTGTGCATGCTGAGGTCGCCCTTGTCCTTCTCAGGATTGTGGCACTGGAGGCAGCGGCGTTCGAGAAGCGGGGCGATGTCACGGTCAAAATTCACCGTAGCTTGTTCGACGGCTTCGGCCGGTTCTGAATCCTTTCGCTGGCTTGTGGCGGCAGGCTGTTTCTCCATGACGGCAGCCACGGGCGATGTCTTGACGGCAACGGGTCTGGGCGGTGGCCGCATCAGATCGACGCAAAATTTGATGGCAACTGCGAGTAGGATGAGCAGCATGGCCTCGGCAAAGCGCCAGGTCCCGCTCGCTGCAGGCTGCGCCTTGAGCGCCGGCATGGCTGGCTTCGGTGCCGCAGACTTTCGGCGTGACTTTAGGACTGTTCTCTTTGCGGTTTTTGCCTTATCGATCTTGTCCACGGCGGTGGGAGGGGCCTCTTCCGCTACCTCGTACCAGATGTCCTCCCCCTCGTAACCGAGCTGAAAGCGCTCGCTGGGCGCAATCCCGTAGGGGCCAGCGATCTTGTGGGTGTCGATGTAGACGCCATTGGTAGAGGCTAGGTCATCGACGAAGATTCTTCCAGAACGTAGAAATATAGTGGCATGGTGCGAGGAAGCGCTAGCGATGCCCACCGTCAGAGTAGCAGCCTGGTCACGCCCGATTGTGGCGCGATCTTTGCTAAGATCTACAGTGACCTTGGCCCCGCTACCGGCTACTAGCTCGACAATCAAAACAGCGCGAGAACCGGCTTGCCGCCATTGGCGATGGTGAAGGGGCGACCAGACTTGGAATACAGTTCATGGGCAGGATCGATGCCGACCGCATGCGCGATAGTCGCGTTAAGATCTTTGACGCTAACGACCTTTTCTGCCACCGTCGCACCTCGTGAGTCGGTCGCACCGTAGACCTGCCCGCCCTGTACTCCGCCGCCTGCAAGCATGCAGGAAAAGGCCTTCGGATGGTGCCCCCGCCCATTGCCATCGTTAATCTCAGGGGTGCGGCCAAACTCACTTACTAGTACAACGAGGGTGTCTTCGAGCATGCGACGGCGGTGCAGGTCGTCCAAAAGCGTGCCGAGACCGGCGTCGAGTTGCTGGAGTTGCTTCTCGAGCCGCTCGAAGTTGTCGGTGTGCGTGTCCCAGCCGCCAAAGGTGACCTCGACAAATTTGATGCCATGCTCGACGAGTCGACGCGCAAGCAGGCAGCCCTGGCCAAAGTTATTCTTGCCATAGCGTTCGCGGAGGTTCTTGGGCTCACGGGCAATGTCAAACGCTTTGAGCTCGCTGGATTTCATGAGCTTCACGGCATCTTCGTAGGCCTGGGCGTACCCGTCCACCTGGCGACTCTCGAAGCGGGAGTCGAACTTTGTGTTCAGGGTGCGAAGCAGCTGCATGCGATGCTCGAAGGTCCCTTCGTCCACGTGTGGCGGCGGCGAGATGTTACTGAGGCCGGCTTCTGCGCGACTGATGCGCAGTGGTTCAAACTCTGGCTCGAAGAAGCCAGCGCCGATCGGATTACGAGCCCCAATATTGATGTTTCCCGGTAAGGTCTCGCTGTTCTTCCCAGAGAGTTTGAGCGCCCAGGCCCCGAGTCCCGGATGCTGAATGGTGCCGAGCATTGGATAGCTGGTGCGCATGAAATAGGAGCCACGCTCATGGCTGCCTTCCTTGGAGGTCATCGACCGGATTATCGCTGCGTGCTGCAGTTGTCGCGCAAGCAAGGGCAGTCGATCCGAGATCCGCTCGCCAGTGATGGAGGTGCGCATGGGAGCAAACTCGCCAGCAACCTCTTTATCCTGCTTGGGGTCTAGCGTGTCGAGATGGCTCATGCCGCCAGCCATGTACAGGTAGATGACGCGCTTGGCCTTTCCCCCGTGATCGGCCGCCTGCGCGGAAAAGCTGGAGAACAAGCCCACTCCTAGGCAGGCTTGGGCCATGCCAGTAAGAAACTCGCGTCGGTCCAAGTCAGATGCTTTGGTTATATTCATGAGAGGCTCCGGATTATTGAATGAACAGGAATTCGCGACTGTTCAGGATCGCCCAGACCAGATTCTGGAGGCCTTCCCGGCCGCCATTGGCGTACTCAGTCCGAACCAGTTTGCGTTCATCGGCGGTGGGGCGGCGACTAAGCAAGGTGACGAACAGGCGATCGGCAAGCTCACTGCTGGAACACGCAAGTAAGGTCTTCATTAGCGGCATCTTTGCCTGGGTCAGGGTGCTGGACAGCTTGCCGTTCATAAGCGCAAGCACCTGTGGGATACTGGGCTCGATGCTAGAGCCATTGATCACTTCGCGCTCGGATTGACCGAAGGCTTGGAGGAAGCCATCGTCTCGCCCTCCGCCAGGCCTCATCTCGGATGCTCGTGCTACAAACGGTCCATTGTTGCCTTTCGTTCGCCTCTTGCGCATCGTGCGATTGGCCTCCATCATCATGGATCGCTTGGCCTTCATCGTATCGCGTACGGATTCGAGAATCTTCTCAGCGCTCATCTCGCTGAGGTCGGGCATGGCGGCCATCATTTCTGCTCCCTGTCTGCGATTGGCCAGCTTGCGCTCGTCCACGTCATCGCTCAACAGAGTCATGCATGAGTCCCAGAGCTGCTCGGCCCGCATTCTGCGCAGGGGGCGCGCCTGGGCGTAGTAATTCCGTGGTGTGATGGCGCTGGCAGAGACCGCGCTTTGGTAGGCCCGGGTGTTGCAGAGAATGCGGGTAAACTCGCGCATGTCATAGCCAATGGTGGTAAAATCTCGGCCCAGCTGCGCCAGCAAGGCATCATCGATGGCCTCACTCTTGTCCTTGAAGTCGTCGATGGGCTCATGAATGGCTATTCCCATCAGGCGCTTCCAGATCCGGTTTGCCATGACTGTCGCGAACCGCGGATTGTTCCGGTCAGTGAGCCAAGCGGCGAACGCTTCGCGGTGATTGTCATACTGACTGAGCAGCGGCATAGTGCCAAAAATGACTTCTGGCACTGCTTTGCTATTTGGCTTCGCGTTGGCGTAGGCGTAGTCCTTGGGATAGCGGAGCGACTTGCGTTCGGCGGTGTGGACATTTAGCGTGATTTCGTTCAAAAAGCGCCGTATTGCAGCGTTCTCTTGGGGGCTGAGCTCCTCTTGCAGCTCACGCAACTTTTTCCGCTCGTTGCGATCGGCGAGCATATTCAGCCCACCACGGGTGTCGACTTCGCCAAAGAAGGCGGCAAACTGATAGAAATCTTTTTGCTTCCATTTGTCGAACTTGTGGTCATGGCACTGGGCGCACTGCAGCTGGGTGCCAAGAAAAACTTGTGCGGTCATGGCGGCAGTCTCAAGAATGCGGCCTCCGTCTCGGACCCAGTAGCCAACAGCACCATCGTCTAAAAGCCGTCCTTCGGCGGTCAGTAGCTCGCGAGCCATCTGATCGTATGGCTTGTTTTGCTCAATGGAATCCTTGATCCACGCGGGATAGTTTCCAGCATCTCCGCGGATTGGCGCAGCCCGCAACAGGTCTGCCCAGAAATTGTAGGTGTGACTGACATAGGCTGGCGACGCCAGCAGAGTATCGATCAGGGCGCTTCGCTTGTCCGCAGAACTGTCATCCAGAAACGCTACGGCCTCGTCATGAGTGGGAATACGCCCGGCGAGATCGAGGTAGAGGCGACGCAGAAATTCTTGGTCGGTCACAAGACGTTCCTGCGTCAAGCCCTTTCGTTGGAGTAGCCCGGCCACAGTTTCATCGATCCTGCGACTAGCGGCTGGCTGGACGGATTGCATCCGCTTTGACTGGACAGCTTTTGCTTTCGCGGCCGGCGCAGACGCCTCCTTGGCCGCGGAGTTCGCAACGGTTGGCACTGGCGAGGATGGGCCGAAGATTCTAGGCAGCCACAGCGATAGGCTGAAGATGACGATCACATAGAGGAGATAGAAGAGTGCTTTTCTCGAGTTCATGGCGTACCTAGGAAAAGAGTGATATTACAGAGGTACGTGTTGAATGGCACAATCGTATGCTGCAGGACATTGGGCAAGCCTGGACAGCTCACGGCAGCAGATAGCCGGGGGCACCTTGGATTGCGGAGTTCGCACCGCGAATCGCGGTCGCGGGGAGCCGAATCACAGACTGGAGAATGGAGAACGGTGCCATGAGCCCACGGCCTAGGTTTTTACCGCCTCGATTTAGGCCCAGTCCGGGCAGTGGAGACAGGATTAGCTCAGAAGCCCCCATGGGCAGGTAAACCAAATCGGCCACGCCGGAGACGAGGTTTGCGGCCTCGTTGGCCGTGGCTGAAACGGAGGGCAGCGCCTGGATGGCGGCTACATACTCGGGCAGAATGGGCAATGCAGATGCCTGTGGTGCGAGGAACCCGATCAACATGACTGTACATAACGCTCGCTTCATGATACTTGCCTTTTGTTTCGTGCTTGCTAGTAGCGCCTGACCGGGGCCTGAGCGCGCTTCGCGTGCGCCCGCTTGACCGCGTTCACGATCGTCTGCTGCTGGAAGGAACGGGCCGCCCGTGTGAGCTGGTTCATCTCTCCGGGTTGGGCGCTGGTGAAGCAGGCCACGTAGGTTTCACCGACCATGAGATCATCTTCGATCCCGCTCCCAGTTACGGTAGGAGTATAGCGCCGGGTGTGGTTCCCCTGACGATCGTAATCATAGGGAATTTTAAAGGTGTACCGAAAGGAAATTCGTGCGTGGCGCTTCCCCCAGTTTCCGAAGAGCGTCTCGACCACAGTGGCGCGGTACTCGGTATGCTCGGCTTTGACGCGGCCCGGCTGCCCGGTGGTAAGAATATGGCGCTCGACCCGCTCAACTTTGTGATCAATCCTGACCCGCAGCACGGCGTTGACGCTTCCAGCAAGATGCTCAAACTTGGCATACTTGCGGTAGTAGTGGTGCTTGGGTTCCCAATACCGATCTCCTGCCAGCAAGGGAACGGCCAGACACAACAACAGTATGCTAATGTGACTCCGCTTCATTACACTCCGTGTCTGGGGGCGGGACGGGAAGGCGGGTGAGACAGATGCGGACCAAATGGGCCACCGGGCCAGCGAGGACGTATGCGTTTGCAGCCAACATGGTGATCAAACGCGGGCGCCAGCCGTAGAGAATACCGAGGGTAATGACTGCCAGCATTTTGAGCTTGTTGTGGCGGGCGCTGCCGAGCCAGCGGCCCACGTGGGGATACTCGATAGGGCTGACCATCAGCAGCCCGATCACTCCGGCATAGACGGGCAGCAACTGAGACAGCATTGCGATGTCCGCATCCAGTTTGGGATCGGTATAGAAGAGGACGAGGGTTACGACGGCCGCGGCCGCGCCGGGAGACGGTAGGCCCGAGAACTCTGTAGGCTTTCCAGTGCCAGCAATCGCATGCACGTTGTACAACGCCAGGCGAAGCGCGGCACAGCCCATGTATACAGCACACAGCGCCCAAACCCAGCGATAGTCAATCAGGCGCGCATCGAGTGTGTGCGCCATCACAGCGACCATGACCGCGGGTGCGACGCCAAAGGTGACCATGTCAGCTAGCGAATCCATCTGGGCGCCGTGCAGTGACATGGCGTTCAGCATCCGGGCGATCCAGCCGTCGAGCATGTCGAAAATCATGGCACCTACGATCAGCCAGGCACTGGTTCCAAGAATCTCCGCGCGCTCAGCGATCGTGGTCACGGCGTAGATATGGAGCAAATTGAGGATGGCACCGAAGCCGCACAGAGAATTCCCGAGCGTCAGACCGGTAGGGATAAAACGGTACCATTGTCGTATGTGTGGGCGCTTCACGTTAGGCAGAATTTAACCCTAGATGGAGAGAAAAACAATATCGGGTCAAAGGTGGCACGGTCGTGGTCTAGACAGTGAAAGCCGAAAAGGTCGGCGTGTTGGACGAAGAAGGGGGAGGACTTTCCGTCGCCCACCCAGGTTGCCAACAAGAAGGAAAGGTCTGGCTCATGTAAGACGAACAGGATCCAACCGGCGACATCTCCGTAGATCAGCGCGGTGTTCAAGATATCCTCTGCGCCACAGCCTCCAGCGAGTTCCGGCGCTGGGAAGATTTTCTCACCGCGGTCGAAGGCCTGGGCAATGATAGCGGCCGTTTGGGTACAGCGCAGGGCGGGCGAATGCAGGATGGTTCCCGGGGAAATCCCAGTCTT
Source organism: Lentisphaeria bacterium (assembly GCA_003477185.1). Classification (GTDB taxonomy): domain Bacteria; phylum Verrucomicrobiota; class Lentisphaeria; order JABSQK01; family UBA12247; genus UBA12247. The sequence continues at coordinate 3,035 of DMTJ01000195.1, read as the reverse complement.
CTGCAGAAACTCTGCGACGTCCGCGGTCTGTTCCCGCCCTAGCTCGGTGATCGGGCGCTCGCGATCATACGAGACGCCTGCTTCCTGTCGACTCGCAGCATCGGCGTGGCGCATAAACAGCAGCTTCATACGAGCGGACTCATGGAGGGTTACAGCTGGGCGAGCGCGGCTTCCGCCAGCTCTTCGGCACGATACGAACTGCGCACGAGAGGGGCGCTTGCAACACCAGCGAAGCCCATTGCCTTGGCCTGGTCTGCCCAGTCGTCGAACTGCTCCGGCGTGACGTAGCGCTCTAACGGCCAATGTTGCTTGCTGGGTGGCAGGTATTGACCGATGGTCAGAATGTCGACATTTGCGGAACGCAGGTCTCGCAGGCATTGCAGCACTTCGTCGTCTGTTTCCCCGAGTCCTACCATGATTCCCGACTTGGTCGCCATACCGGGGCCAGCCACGTCTTTCGCATGGGCGAGTACAGCAAGGCTGCGGTCATAGCGCCCGCCACTGCGGATCGGCTTGGTCAAGCGCTCACAGGTTTCGAGGTTATGGTTGAAAACCAGCGGACGCGCGGCGACGACTTGATCGATCAATGGCAGGCGCCCTTTGAAGTCCGGGGTAAGAATCTCAACTTTTGCATGCGGAATCCGGCTACGGATGGCCTCGATAGTGGCCACGAAATGGGCCGCGCCCTTGTCTGCAAGGTCATCACGATCTACACTGGTCAGAACGACGTAATTCAGGCCCATGGTGGCTGCGGACTCTGCAACCCGAATGGCTTCCTCAGGATCAACAGGCTCCGGCTTGAACGAGGCGATCGCGCAGAAGGTGCAGGCGCGCGTGCAACGATTGCCGAGAATCATGAACGTCGCGGAACGCTTATGCCAGCATTCAGCCAGATTGGGGCACTTTGCGCTCTGGCAAACGGTGTTCAAACTCATATCTCGGACCAGGTCGGAGACATCCTGCCGGGCGCCTCCGGTGTGGACCTTCACGCGAATCCACGGGGGAAGACGACCTTCTGCTGCTGCTTTAGCGGCAATCTCGTGGTTTATCTGCTCTGCGATCAAGGGAAATCTAAGCCTTCTCTGGGGTTGATTCTTCGTCGGCGGGGGGATCGGGAAGGGGAGCCACGACTATTCTGGCACCTTCGGTGTGCGTCACTTCGATCGCGGTATCTCTATCAATGAACTCGCCTTCACTGACGACATCTACGCGTTTCCCGTCGATCAGCGCAATTCCTGACGGGCGCAATGGGCTCTGCGTGGTGCCGTGCTTGCCAACCAATGCCATCTGAGCAACCACGTCCAAGCCGACATAGCCCTGACTAGGAAGCTGCTCAGCTTCCAGCACAAGTTTTTTGTAGAACCTCGACTTGGGCAGGACCTTGGAAAGAAAAATCCCCCCGATCACTGTCAGTACGAGCACGAGGGCGAGTTGCCGAATGGCTTCGCTGAAATAGTCACTTAGGCCCTGTAGCTCGACGTTCGGCAATGGGTCGATGCCGGTAGGCCAGTGCGGCATCATCGTCATCACTAGCCCTGCGAATAAGGTTCCCAGCCCAAGTACCCCACAGATGCCAAACCCGGGCAAGACGAAAACCTCCGCTGCTAGCAATGCCAGTCCAACGACGATCAAGACCATGTCCCACTTGCCAGCCAAGCCGGCGACGGAATGCCCGAATAGAAAGATAGCGAGTGCCACGCCGGCGATGCCCGCTCCCATGCCAATCCCGGGTGATTGCATCTCCGCGTAGAGGCCGAGCAGGATGCACATCATCACAATAGACGTAATGAATGGGCTGGTCAGAAATTGGGCGATGCGTTCAGACTTCGTCACCTCTACGCGCACCACGTTGGTCCCGCCAAGATCGATCAGCTCGAGCAGTTCCTCTATGTTGTTCACGATGCCGCGGGCAAGTAAGGGCGTCTCCATGGGCGCATACACGCGGCATGCTTCCTCGGCGGTGAGCGTCAGCAGCTGGCCCTTCTTGCACAGGACTTCATCGCCAATCACCAGCTCCACATCAGGGTCGACCATCGCGACCGCCATTTCCTCTGAGTAACCATTCTCCTGTGCCAATGCCCGCACCAAAGCACGTGTGGGCGAGAAAATTTTCTCGCGCAAGCCGCCCGTAACTTCCTTCGGGCCTTCGTTGGTCATCATAATTGGCATGGCGTCGCCAATGGTCGCGCCGGGTGACATGAAGATGCCATCGCAGGACATTGCCGTAATCGCCCCCGCGCTGATCGCCGAAGGGTTCACAAATGTGTACACGGGAATCCCGCCCTTGCTGCGGCAACTGCGAATTAGCTGAATGATCTCTTCCGTCTCTTTCAATCCGCCGCCAGGCGTCTTCATATCGATCACGACGGCCTTCACCCCGGCTTCCTCCGCCTCCTTGAAGCCACGACGCAGCACGTGCAGCAGCGCGCGATCAATCACATCTTGCAAGGGAATGACAACCACATCTTGAGCGGTGGCTTTGGGTGCATCTTGCTGCGCGAACGCAGGCCATGTCATGAGGGTCACGAGGAGCACGGCAAGTCTGGAACGAACCAATGGAATCACCAGTTTTTAAGGAGGGGGCGTAAGCTCGAAATGTAACCCGGCTCTGAGCCGTCGCCAGCCGAGCCTAGCGCGACATCGTCGGCTAACCTTGCAGGGTACCCACCGCGACGTTATTCTTTCCGACTATTGATCACACTGATTTGCTCCGGATTATGGCAGGCCAAACCCGAGTACTAGCGATCCGGCAAGCGCGATTTTGCCATTCTCGGCATTATTCTCGTAATTGCAGTCGCGTTCGGACGTGCCGAAGCCGTCACGGTACGCAGCAGCATAGTGCGCACTAGTCCGCGTTTCGTGGCAGATATGGCAGTCAACAGTACACTTGAAGCTGGGTACTACATCTGCATTGCGGTAGCTGACCCCAGTCATGGAATCGACGCCACCCAACGCAAGCAGCTATTCCCCCCTTGTTCACCACTCGCGATGACTCCCGCGGCCTTGGTCTCTCGGCCGTGCAGGGCATCCTCGAG
>DMTJ01000586.1 GCA_003477185.1 Lentisphaeria bacterium | reverse complement strand
TTGTCGGGCTGGAAGGGCGATCCCAAGCTCTGGTCCGTCAAGGACGGCATCATCTACGGCACCACCATAGGCAACAAGCTCAAGGCCAACACCTTTCTTGTCTGGGACGGTGAAGTCGACGACTTCCACCTCTCCTTCGAGGCCAAATGCACCGGCAACAATTCCGGCATGATGTATCGCTCGCAATGGCTGAACGAGGCCGACCATCGACTGCGCGGCTATCAGGCAGACATTCATCCGAACCCACCGTACGTCGCGATGCTCTATGCGGAACAGCTCGACAAACGTGGCATTGTCGCCCGTCGTGGGCAAAAAGTTGAAGTCGGTACCGACGGCAAGCCTAAGGTTGTGGGCAAGACCTGCGAGGTCACCCCGGTCAAGACCGACGAATGGCAGACCTACGAAATCATCTGTCGTGGCAACCACATGATTCACAAGCTCAATGGCGAGGTGGCCGTCGACATTATCGACAATCACCCCAATAAGCAGCTCAAGGGCCTGATTGGCATGCAACTGCACGCCGGTCCGGCCATGGAGTGCTGGCTTCGCAACGTCCGCCTCAAAGAGCTTTAAGCGTTCGTGAGGGCCGAACGGACCGGCAAGAATGGGAGGCAGAAAAATGAAAACGGTGACGCCCCTACCCGTTTGGCTGTCGAAGCGTTACTGGTCGGTATGGATGATTAGGACGTTTCGCTGACGCATGCCGCTCCTCCGTCAGTGCGTGTTTGTTGGGCGGCGGAAAAGTCACTTTCAACCGTTGAATAGGCCTTTTTGGGAAGTCCGAGGGCGGCCTGGCCCGTTGCGGCCCTGATAAGTCCGCGAATCGCAAAACTGCCACAGCGCTACGCAAGCCACGCCTTCATTCTCAAGCGCCTCACGACAGATGATACCCAGCAGGTTCTTCTCGTCTGCCTGCCAGGCAAGGCTTTCGGCAAAAACGAGGATGCCCTGTTCATCACAACGATCCAGAAATCGCGGATCCTGCTGATAATGCGCGCCTCGGACAAAATTGCAGCCCCGGTCACGCAGTAGTTGCAGATCGGCGATTAGCATGGCGTCGGGCAGAACCGGTCCACATTGTGGATGCGCTTCGTGGCGGCAGTAGCCAAGCGACTTGATGGCGTGGCCATTGAGCAGTATCTAGCCGTTTTCGGCAGGTACCTCGCGCAGCCCAAAACGCACGGTCACCGCGTCATCGCCGGTGTCGTCAGTCAGCAGGTGCAGGTTTGGCGCATCCGGGCTCCACAGAGTTAGGTTCACAACTTTACGGCCGTAAACTCGGGGCCCGGTGCATCCAGCATCTCCCCTTCATCAAGCGCATGCCGAAATGGCACAGGTTCGCCACGGAATGCCACCCGCACCTGGATCGTCCCGGTGCTGATGCAGTCTGTTGTCACGTGGACGTTCGCGACAGGGTTCGCTGGCAACTCCTCAAGCCAGACCTGGCGAATGATCCCGCCGTAGTTATAGAAATCGAAGAAGTCCTCGTGCAACGGACACCGCTCAAAGTCGTAGCGGTTGTCGGTGACAACGACAAGTTCACGTCGTCCGCCTGCGCTTGCGGGCACAGCAACCTCGAACGGCGTGTACGTGCCAATATGTATGGCCAGCAGCGCACCGTCTACATACACCTTGCACGACATTCCGGCACCGCCAGTCTTCAGCAGGCTCAACGTATGCGCCGTTACCTCAACCAGACGGCGATAGATCCCTAGGCCACGTTTTCCCGCATAGGCAGGAAACGCGTCAAACGCAGAAGGAACCGGCAGGCGATCGTTGTACACGACCGCCTCGACGTCAAAGTCATCCTACCCAACGGCGTCCGTAAAGGCAAAGTCCCAGAGCTGTTTCAGATCACGTGTCTTGCGGGTAGGAAAGTGTGGATACGCTTTCACGCGCCAGCAATCCGCGGCATGGGCATCGGCTCGATCGCCATGTCCGCGTATACCAGACTGAGAAGCAGGTCCTTCTCTGCACTCTTGACCACCAGCTGATCCAGAAAAAGCTCCGCGTCGGGTCCCCCGTCTACGCCCCGACGCAACGCCGATGGCGTTGGAGAGTCTTGGCGGCTGGCCCCAGGGGTGGGGCAACCCTGGGCTATATGGCGGAACGCCTTTGGCGTTGGAGAATCATCCACCTCGTCCCCCGCGAAGGACTAGGATTGGGTTGAGCGGGGAGTGAACAGAATTGAATCCCGAAAGTGCAGGCGTTCAACTTCACACCGCTTCCCTGCGTCGCGGTGAGTTCTGAGGCCCAGCCAGCTTTCTGAGCACAGTCATCACTGCCCAGGGGGGGATGGCCGTCACGCGAGGGGGCACGCAGATGCAGATGAAAACCGAGATTCTCTCATGACTCGCGAGCATGCCGCGGGATCCATGCTGATCAAAAATCAAACCTGATCGATCAATGCCTCAATTTGCCTACTGCCATGATTTCGGCTATCTTCACTGTCACGCTGGAGCTTTTGCCTTCCGTCGGACAATCGCGGAGCAGAGGCAACGGCAGCTGCGACTTTCGACAAATAGCACGTTCCCCCGCGAGCTGGGCGTCCACGGGAAACCAACAGTAAGAGGTGAACGGACGATGAAGATCCTGCTCAGTCTGGCCGTCCGTGTTGACACTCGGCTACGGGCCCTCGGCATCTGCTGCGGATATCCTCAGCAGATTCGGGACCTTGACGAAGGACGGCGATTTAGCCCTTACAGGTATCGGGAACTGGCACGACAGATGCGCCCTTCCCTTCGCTGTGCCACGTGTGCACTGCCCCTCTGCCGGGGCACAGCGAAACGGTCTGTTGATTTAATGGGCAACTGCCCCAAATTCGCTGCGGATCTCGCAAGATTGGGCACTGGCCCATGTCGCTAAATATACTTTTGCCTTCATTACCGTGTTCACCGAAGGCTGGAGTGTAGACCTGGCCGTCACAAACGGCCCCGTAAGCCGCCTGCGACTCGGCCAAGCCGCGAGTGGAACCGATGACTTCGACCCTCAGTTCGACCAGCTCATGCCGCCCCCCGCTCCGGGTGCACCGAGCATCAGTGGCCAGCTGGTCGATATCCGCGGGCTTGCGGACCTCGCAAGCTGGCACTATCGCATCGACAACTCAACCGGGATCCAGGACATCATCCTCAGCTGGGACGTGTTTGCAGTCCCAGCTGGACTTCGTTTGTTGGGCCAGGACCTCAACGGTCAGGAATCGGTAACCATTGACATGGCCACCAAGAGTGTGCTTGTGGTGCCGGCCAGGCAAGCGTGGGACATCGAGATTCTGTTCGGCGCGACCAGCGTAGATCTGAGCCTGCACCAAGGTTGGAATTTCATCTCGCTGCCTCTGCTGCCGCTGGACACCAGCACCGACGCTGTGTTTGACCATGATGCCGTGATCAGCGTGATGACTTGGGCGAACAAGCATTGGACCATTCCTAAGCATATTCTACCGTGGCGCGGTTATCAGGTGTTTGCCAGCTTTGCCACCACCGTGACGGTGAAGGGGCGCGATCGCTCGGGCGTAGCCAAAATTGGGCCAGAATGGACAGCCGCCGGTGTGAGCGGCGTGGTGCCGTACCAACCTCGCGCATTCAGCGATGCGCTGGACCGACAGTCCATTGCGCTGCCAATGTGGTATGATCTCGGTGGCGGCTACCTGGCCAGTTCCTACTGGCTGGATCCATTCCTGGGCTACTGGGTCTACCACCAAAAGCAGAACATGTGGCCATGGCGCAGCGATGCCAGCGCCCGCTACCCCATGGCCATCGCCTTCCGTCCCTTTAGTGGCGGCGTAGCCGGAGACGACACCCGCTTCCGCAACTACGAGGCCCTCAGCGAGAAGGATCGCGACCTGACCGTAGACGTCGAGAGTAATTTCCCGCACGTGCTTTCAATCCAACATGATTCGTTCGCGACGATCGGCGCGAGCCAGACCGAGGCTGCGGGCGTGTATCCAGGCCATTGGTTGTTTGAACTGGGAACGCGCGTGGTGGATGCCCTGGACGCGACGCAGGACGACACCGTCACGATCGAGGTCGAGGATGCGACGGTCTTCCAGGAAAATGATCTGGCGATGATTCACGCGGTCGATATCTCCGGCGGCGGTTGGAGCCACATCTGGGAGCCACATGAAGAGATCAAGATTCTTAGCGTCATTGACAGCACTCACGTCGAGATCAAACGCTCCCGGTATTCCACCAGCGCTGTGGCTTGGACCCCTGACGAGGATACCGCAATTTTGCTGCAGCCGCATATGCTCACTTGGGCCAATCTGGACAGCAGTTGGACGGTCAATGTCTCCCTGGCAAGTCCGCAGGATACCGCTGGCAACCTTGGCTACGACATCTTCGCCGACTACGTGATTGACCGCTTCGAGACGCTGAGCGAATCGATCCCAGATGGCATCGTCTTCGACGGCGGCCGCTGGCGCTACACCAAGCTGGAGTTCCCAGTCGACGCAGACAACGACCTAGTCGCCGACTACGGCTTTATCGACGGCATCAATGCCTTTGGTCTCGGCGCCAGCAAGTTCATGAGCCAGATTCGCGAGCACTACGACGAACTTGGCTGCCCGATCATTGTCCAGGCAGACTCCAGCATCCCGGAATGGGGCTACCGCTCCTACGGGACAGCTGACGGCATGGAGATGGAGAACTTCCCACTGGTTGAGAATTACGGCAGTTTCAGCGCTGGTCTGACCCACCTGGACCAATGGGTACAATTCGCGAACTCCGCAAATCCTTACAGTTATGCCTTCACCAAAGATGATTCGCTGCATTACTCGTGTGCGGAGTCCGCCCTCCCCAGCACGAACGCAAACTTCCGCGTTGGTCTGGCAGCAAGCCTGATGGTGGGCATGCCACACGCCTACGCCGCCGAAACTGGTGACGGCCGCGCTGCCGAGGAAGGTGAAGGCGAGGATTCGGCCGAGACCTGCTTTGACATCTATGACTGGGATGAATACAAGGGCGGCGACCTGGAGGATCATGATTGGCTGGGCGCGCCACTGACCGAGGCCATCCGGCTGCCAAATTATGATGTGAGTGACAATCTGCTGGATGGCGGCGAGTGGTCCTACACCAAATTCGAGGATGCCACCTATGCGGCGGCGTGTGACGG
>DMTJ01000323.1 GCA_003477185.1 Lentisphaeria bacterium | reverse complement strand
CCGTGGTCTGAGGGGATATTGCCGCGGATAATGCCGCGCTCGGGCGTGGACGGCGAGTCAGCGGTGAGGTAACAGCCGGCGCCGACATGTGCTCTATCTTCGGCTATGGTGCTGTTGTAGCCGGTTAATGTGCAGAGCGTGCCGGTGAAGACCCCGCAGCCGGAGCCACCGACATTGTTGCAACGTTCGCAACCGCGAATGGTCAGGCTGCTGTCCACGAGCTGCGGTTTCCGCCCTCGACAGCGGTTGCCTTGGCGTAGTTTATTTGCCTAGCAAAGCAATTGCAGGCGAGGACTGCCAGCAGGCACGCCCTCCATTTCTCGACTCTTAGCGCGTTCCTGGCGCAACTCCTCGACGTAACGCCATGATCCTAGCGTTTTATTTAGAGGAACACTAGCGTTCTCGCACAGCCGCGGCCATCTGCGCCGTCGTCCTAACGGGGTACCGACCACAGAGCTATCAGCTTCCGGAGCATGATGACTTCCCAAGAGGGCCACCGCGCGGGGGTTGGGAGCAATTGTCGCGACTTGGCCGCTCGCACTGGCGTAAACTCGCCGGATTGAGTTATCTTAGCGGGCTTAACACGCGTTTGCGACCTTGTCGGAGAGATGCAAGAGAGCGGCACCGGGCGCGTAGTACACGTGGTGATACCTAGGAGTCTTCGTGAGTCGGATAGTAGATATGGGGAAGCGTTTAATCGTACTGGCGGTTGCGGTTGGTTTGTGCGCGACGTCGTTTGGGGCCGATCTAGAAGTCGATGCGGGCTCGTATGCGATCGAGCCTGGACAGACCGTTCGAATCAATGTGGCGGTCACGAATGTCGATGAACTGGCGTCGCTGAGAATCAAGCTCAAGCATGATCCGGCGCTGTTGGAGTTTGACGCTGCGTTTGGCGTTCAACCCTCGATCCGCGTCACGACGAGTGAGTCTTTTGGGCCAGATGACAGCGGCGTGTTGACGTTTCTGTCTGAGTCGCTGCTTGGCGACACAACGGTGGGGGCCGGAAGCGGGACGCTGTTCTCGTACCAACTTGTGGGACTTGCCCGGGGCTTGTCGGCCCTCACGTTTACCGAAGTGGCTGCGGCAGATGCCGCGGCTAACGAACTTGGCCCAGGCGAGATCAGCGCTGCGACGGATAACCAGGTGGACCTGGGGATCGGGGATGTGGGATTCGCACCCGCCGGTGGTTCGTACGCGACCTCGCAGGATGTGGTGATTTCCAGCGAAGGCAGCCTGGGCCTATTCTACACGACCGACGGCAGCGAGCCGACGACGAGTTCGACGGCGTATGCCGGGCCAGTAACTTTGGGCGGCCCGGACGGGACCGCGATCACACTCCGGGCGCTAGCAACAGCGGCCAGTGGCGCGAACAAGGCCGCGCAGGCGGACTACCTATTCGACTCGACCCAGCCACAGGCAGAAGTCACGCTGGCGGCAGGCCAGACGCAAGTGACGGACGCGGGACCGGTGGTTTTTGCGGTGACGTTTACTGATGGCGTGACTGGCTTTACTCAGAGCGATATCACAGTCGGTGGCACCGCTGGTGCGGACACCGCAACCGTGACTGGTGGCCCGCTGGCGTTCACTGTCTCGGTGACGGGGATGAGCCAGGATGGCACGGTGAATATCACAGTGCCACCGGGAGCTGGCCAGGACACAGATACGGGGGTGGATAGTGCCACGCCGACTGATTCGGCAGGAGATGTGGTTTTCGACCAAACCTCAGCCACCTCGACGGTGACGACGGCGGGCGCCCAGGGGGCGCAGACCTGGCCGGAGCATATCTCGGGAACTGCGGCGGACGCTGTGAGCGGCGTGGCAAGCGTCACCGTGATTCTGCTCCGCAATGATTTCCTGTACTGGAATGGAAGCACTTGGGTCGGTCAGATTACGGAGCTGACGGCGACGGGCACGGAGAACTGGACGCTTGCGATCTCCGCAGCGGCTCTTTCCGGGGGAACGAACTATCAAATACAGGCGCGCGCGATCGACGCGGCAGGCAATGAGCAGGTGACCCCCACAACGAATGCGTTCTCGTTCGATACGAGCCCACCCAATGTGAGTTTCACGATTGGCTCAGGAGACCCGGTGGCGACCAATTCCGTATCTGTAACACTGGCGATTGCCCCAGATGGGGATGCAACGCATATGCGATTCGCTAACGACGATGGCCCGTTGCAGCTGATCGAAGATATCGGCACCTCGCTGAGCTGGACGCTGGCACAGGCTGAGGGGCCCCGGACGGTGCGGGGGGTGTTTATCGATGCTTCGGGCAATGAACATGAAACGGAAGACACGATTGTGCTAGATCTAACGCCACCGACCTGCTCACTGAATCTTGAAGATCGGTCTTACGGGCCCAATAGCTGGCCCAACGTCATCACGGTGACGGCAGTGGACGCGATCACCAGCGTCGAGACCTCGGTGATTACGATTCAGCGTGCAAGCGATGGGTTTTACTTGGGATTTTCAGGCTGGAGCCCGTTTTCGAGCGAGATCAACGCCGTAAACCCGATTCCATTTGCTTCGGCCTCGTTGACGCACGGGGACACGTATACGATCAATGCCACGGTCACCGACTCCGTGGGCTTCGAAGGAACCTGCAGCGTGACCTTCTCCTATGACAGCGTGGCCCCGAGTGGTAATTTTACGATCGGCGTCGGCAACCCTGACTACGTGAACACGCAGAGTCCGACGCTGGACCTCTTGCTCACGGGGGCCGATGAGATGCGGCTTAAGAACGACGGCGACTTGGACTTCCCGGAGGAGTGGCAGGCGTTTGTGCCACAGCTGGTCTGGGACTTGAAGAATCGGGATGGAAACCGCTCGGTGGACGCGGAGTTTCGCGATGAAGCTGGCAACACCTTGGCGGGGCTGAGCGATGGCGTGATTCTGGATCGGATCGAGCCGCAGGTGACCTTTACGATTGGCCTGGACGCGCCCGCTTTCAGCAACACCCGTGACGTGCAGCTGCAAGCGCTCAGTGCCGATACTGCGGACATGCGCTTTTACAATGATGGCATCACCCCGGGTGAATGGAGCGACTTTTCTCCGATCTCCGACTGGATGCTTACGGCTGGAGATGGCGCCAAAACGGTACGCGGCGAGTTCAAGGACTTGGCGGGCAATGTTTCGGCACTGAGTGACACAATCGAGCTGGATGAGACACCTCCCGAGGGGTCGTTCTCAATCGCCGATGGGGCGCTCTATTTGGAAACGAACGTGACCACGCTGACAATGACTGTGTCCGGCGCGGCGGAAATGCGCTTTCATAATGAAGGCGTGAGCTTCCCGGCCGAATGGACCGCTTATGCGGATACACAGGCCTGGACGCTGCCGGACGAGGACGGCATACGCACCGTATCCGCGCAGTTTCGCGATCTTGCGGGGAATGTCATCTCGAGCTCTGACTCGATTATTATCGACCGCACAGATCCGACCTGTAGCATCAGCGTAGGC
>DMTJ01000477.1 GCA_003477185.1 Lentisphaeria bacterium | reverse complement strand
GTCTATTCACCGATAGCACGGGGTTGCGCTACATCGCCAGCGGGCCGGGGTGCGAGAAAGGTGTGATCTGGGTCTACTGCGGGGGCCCAGGAGGGGGCAAAGATCCCCCGTACTTGGTTTATGATTTTTCACTGGATGGTACCCATGAACAAACCCTCAAGTATCTGCGCAGCTTTCGCGGGTTGCTCCATGCCGATGCCCACGGTGCTTATCAAACGTCGGCTGTGCGCAGCGACGTACAGTGGCAAGTGTGTCTAGCCCATGCTCGGCGCAAGTTTACGGACCTGCAAAGTGGGGATATCGCCTGCAGAAAGCAGGTGATTGAAGACTTTGGCCTGCTGTTCAAGGCCGAGCGCGAAGTCTGGAAACTGCAGACAGCTGGGGAACGCTTGGCGTATCGTCAGGCTCACTGTAAACCGATCATCGACCGATTGATTGCCACCATCACTGAACGCGTGGAGCAGGGCACCTTGCTGCCTAAATCAAAGTTCCGCGCGGCGCTGATGTATATGTACAAACGCAAGGAGCACGTGCGCACGTTCTTGAGCGACGGCAATGCCGTGATTGAAAATAACTTGGCTGAGCGGACCATAAAGCCCTTGGTTATTGGACGGAAAAACTGGATGTTCTTGGGCAGCGCCAGTGCTGGCTTGCCGACAGCGGCAATCCTGAGCGTGGTTCAAACCTGCGTTCATCTGAAGATCGATCCAAGCGCCTACCTCAACGACATACTGCCACGGATTAAGACACATCCCCCGGACCGGCTCGCAGAATTACTTCCTGACCGCTGGCAACAATCAAGATAACCTGTCGGCGTTAGCCGTTCACTGCCTTGAAAACCTTTTGGTTTGGGGCGAAGCCCCATAGCCGCCGAAGGCTGTGCCAGCGCAAAGTGGTCATGCAGCTTCCTCAGCGTGAAATTGCGTCGGTGTCCGATAGGCTAGCGTAGAATGCGGGCGGGTGGCGTTGTAGCGCTCAAACCAGTCTGCGAGGCCTTTGCCCAATTCACGCGGTGTTGCGTACGCCTTGAGGTAAATGTCTTCATACTTGACACTGCGCCAAAGCCTTTCGATGCGGACATTGTCGATCCAACGTCCCTTTCCATCCATGCTGACAAGAACGCCCGCCCCTTGAACGCGCTTGATCCAGGCGGCGCTGGTGTACTGACTGCCTTGGTCGCTGTTCCTGATCTGCGGGCACCATCCAGTGGCCAGGGCCCTTGTCAATGTATCCAGACACAGGGTGTTTTCCATCGTGGGGCACCATCCAGTTGCGGCTTGGGGACATCCGATATCCATCATCCTGATTTCCGACTCGCGCGCGCCCAATATTGCGGATACCGCAAGTTGCAGTCAATCCCCCCGAATCCGCGGCAATCGGCGAGCCCGAGCCAACCGCCCGAAATCCAGCCGTCAGGCTTGACGGCAACCTGCGAAACACGCACCTTTCCGATATGAACAGCAAAATAAACCACGCACGCCACCAGATGGCCCAAGGGCCACCCCGCTGAGCGCGGCGTTCGCCCAGCGCTGACTCCAACTGCCAGGACACCGCCAATGCAAAGAATCCAGCAATTATGGAATGACCTGTCCCGGGCCTGCTCCGCCGTCAAGGAAGGCGAAAGCGTTCTCCAGCGGTTGGCGACGCCACCGTGGAACTCCAATGATCCGGTGGTAAGGGCCGCCTGGAACGCGCTTACGCATCCGCGCGATCTGGAGGACCTACTGACCCGGGGCGAGCCGGAACTGAACACACGCGCGAGAGAGTAGACTGACAAGGCGATCGAGGACTGCCGACGACGAATCAAATTCGAACAATCAGCTGCTGCCCACAAGGGGCAGAGCTGAGCGTTCGCTCGGAAATATGAAATACCCTGATTACATCTTGAATGAAGTGCGAAAATCTGCACGGCGCAGAGTTTGGGCATATGCCTGGACCAAAGCGATGCTTAATCCTGGTACGATCGCAATGTGCATCGCATTGGTAACGCCTGGTCTTCTGCTCATGCACCTAGGGAGATCTTTCCCTGAAGGTACAGTGATAGAGCTAATACAAATCCCTCATTGCCGATAGAGCTCGAGCGCATGTTGATGCCTTGCTACTGTCGAATCCTCACCTTCGAGCGGTGAATCCCCCAGGCCGAAAAGCGAACCAAGCCTTACACCCGAACTCGGCGAGCGCGCTGACGCGCGCCGCCTCGTCGGGTGAAGATTAAACGTTCGATGACATTAAATGAATGAATACGCACTCATGGTTAATCGAATTGCGCAAGGTCTGACTGAGCTAGCTGGGGGAGGGCTACCTACGTTCTCTTCGCGATAATCAATGCACAACTTGGTGAGGCGCCGGTGCGCTTCTATGCAGTCAACGGTGGCAACGATCTTGGGGGCCTATACCTGACCGAAGAAGAGGTCGACGCTGCCAGGCAAGCCCTCTCGTCCAAATCTGATTGGCCATACATACCAACGCTGCAAGGCCCGCACTATGGGCAGTTCTGCTAAACCGCAACGAAACGCTAACGTGGCAGAGCTCCCGCCAAGCGGGAGACCTGAGAGTAACTCGCACCTATGACGCAAGCTGAAGAGACAAGGGCCAAGTTCGATTACCTGGCTAGTGAGATTTGGGACATTCGCGGCAAACTGCAGACGCTGCGCTCTGAGGCGCGACTTGCCTGT